>NZ_PREY01000080.1:0-1061 GCF_002959955.1 Burkholderia sp. BE12
GGTGAACTGACCCACCACCTCGGCTACGAGAAGGGCGATGCCAAGCCGGCAGGCCGCACGAACCATCGCAACGGCACCAGCCGCAAGCGCATCGCGACCGACGATGACCTGCTCGACGTCGAGATTCCGCGCGACCGAGAAGGTACCTTCGATCCAGTGCTGATCGCCAAGGGCGAGCGACGCTTCACCGGCTTCGACGACAAGATCATCGCGATGTACGCACGCGGCATGAGCGTGCGGGAGATTCAGGGTTTCCTGCTGGAGATGTACGGCATCGAGGTGTCGCCGGACTTCATCAGTACGGTGACCGATGCCGTGATCGACGAAGTGCGCGAATGGCAGCAGCGGCCGCTCGAGCCGATGTACCCGGTCGTGTTCTTCGACGCCTTGCGAGTCAAGATCCGCGACGAAGGCGTCGTGCGCAACAAGGCGATCTACCTGGCGCTGGGCGTGCGGCGCGACGGCACACGCGACGTGCTGGGCCTTTGGATCGAGCAGACCGAGGGGGCCAAGTTCTGGCTGCGGGTAGTGAACGACCTGAAGCTGCGCGGCGTGCAGGATATCCTGATCGCCGTGGTCGACGGCCTGAAGGGCTTCCCGGAAGCGATCAACACGGTGTTCCCGGAAACGACGGTCCAGACCTGCATCGTGCATCTGATCCGGAACTCACTGGACTTCGCCAGCTGGAAAGACAGGAAATCGGTCGCAGCGGCGCTCAAGGAGATCTATCGGGCACCGTCGGCCGAAGCCGCCGCCGTGGCGCTGGACGCGTTCGATACGAGCCCGTGGGGTACGAAATACCCTCCGATTGCCGCGCTCTGGCGCCGAGCCTGGGATCAGGTGATTCCGTTCTACGCCTTCGCGCCTGACATCCGGAAAATTGTATATACGACCAACGCGATCGAGTCGCTGCACATGCAGCTTCGGAAGATCATCAAGGCGCGCGGCCACTTCCCGTCGGACGAGGCCGCGCTCAAACTGATATGGCTGGCGCTGCGCAACGTCGTTGCCAAGTGGACCGGCTCCCGGCACGATTGGAAGAGCGCGATGACGCAGTTCGC
>NZ_PREY01000081.1:0-868 GCF_002959955.1 Burkholderia sp. BE12
CCCGTCCCGCCCGAACCCGTGCCGCCCGTCCCGCCGCTACCGCCGTTGTTGGCCGAGCCCGAACCGCCGGACGCGGCGGGCGAGGAATTGTCGTCACCACCGCCGCAAGCGGTCAACGCGAGGCAGGTCAATGCAATCAGTGCAGCGGCTTTCATCGGGATCACCTTTCAAACGAACGGGACGAACGCAGCCAGTGCGCGCGAATCACGCCGCGCGCACCGACCATCATGAATCGGGAATCGAGACTCGGAAATCGGCCGGCGGCCCCGCCGGCCCGGCGACGTCAGTTGACCTGCAACTGGCCGCCTCGGCCCAGGCCGCCCTTGACGTCCTGGGCCTTGTAGCTGCGCAGCGCGACGACCATCTTGTTGTACGCATCGATGAACGCGACGACCGTCGCCTTGCCTTCCGGCGTCGACGAAAAGCCCGCGAGCGCACCGCCCACGCCGCCGCCGAAGCCACCCAGCGCCGCGCCGTAGTTGGTCGCCGTCGAGCTGCCTTCCGACGCCGCGATCTGCACCGCCGAGCGCACGTCGAACAGCGTCAGCGTGACGACCGACGCCTTCGTCTGCAGGTGGCCTGCCACCGCCGCCACCGCGCTGTTGCCGATCAGCCCGCCGATCATGCTGCCGATCCCGCCGATCGGCGAGTCGTTGATCACGATCTGCGGCTCCATGTAGTAGTCGGCCGCGACCCGCTGCCCCTTCTGCTGCTTCGAGCCCGCGCGGTATTCGCCCGAGTTGCGCTGCAACTGCGTGATGCGCGACAGGCGCGCGTCGCTCTTCTGGTTGCCGATCGACGTGATCACGAAGCAGTTCGACTGCTGCACCGCCAGGCGCAGCAGCGGGTCGATCGTCGTCATCTTGGT
>NZ_PREY01000082.1:0-863 GCF_002959955.1 Burkholderia sp. BE12
CCGATCGGGTGGCCGATCGCGATCGCCCCGCCGTTCACGTTCACCTTCGACGTGTCCCAGCCCATCTGCTTGTGCACCGCCAGCGCCTGCGCCGCGAACGCTTCGTTGATTTCCATCAGGTCCAGGTCGCCCGGCGTCCAGCCCGCGCGCTCCAGTGCACGGCGCGACGCCGGCACCGGGCCCATGCCCATCACGCTGGGGTCCACGCCCGCGTTCGCGTATGCCTTGATCCGCGCGAGCGGCGTCAGGCCCAGCGCCGCCGCCTTCTGCGCCGACATCACCAGCACCGCCGCCGCGCCGTCGTTCAGCCCCGACGCGTTCGCCGCCGTCACCGAGCCGTCCTTCGAGAACGCCGGCTTCAGCCCCGCCAGCGACTCCGCCGTCACGCCGTGACGCACGAACTCGTCGGTCGCGAACTGCAGCGGCTCGCCCTTGCGTTGCGGGATCGATACCGGCACGATCTCGTCGGCGAAGCGCCCGGCCTTCTGCGCGGCTTCCGCCTTGTTCTGCGACAGCGCCGCGAACGCGTCCTGCTCTTCGCGCGTAATCCCGTATTCCTTCGCGACGTTCTCCGCCGTGATGCCCATGTGGTACTGGTTGTACACGTCCCACAGCCCGTCGACGATCATCGTGTCGACCAGCTTCGCGTCGCCCATCCGGAACCCGTCGCGCGAGCCCGGCAGCACGTGCGGCGACGCGCTCATGTTCTCCTGGCCGCCCGCGATCACGATGTCCGCGTCGCCCGCGACGATCGCGTTCGCCGCCAGCATCACGGCCTTCAGGCCCGAGCCGCACACCTTGTTGATCGTCATCCCCGGCACCGCGCTCGGCAGCCCCGCCTTGATCAGCGACTGCCGCGCCGG
>NZ_PREY01000083.1:0-859 GCF_002959955.1 Burkholderia sp. BE12
GGGGGTGTCAGGATTTCCGTGTTCAAGGCGGGTGGAGTAATTACACGGAAGGCCGAACGAATCGATCTGCGTAAAGGATAGCGAATTGGTTCATAGCCGTCTTCCAGTCATGAGCAGCGCTTCCCCAATTCGCGGTGATGTTGCGCAAGGCCAGCCAGATGAGTTTGGTGGCGGCCTCGTCGGTCGGGAAGTGACCGCGGGTCTTGATGATCTTGCGCAGTTGCGAGTTGATATTTTCAATCGCGTTCGTCGTGTAGATGATCTTGCGCACACCCGGCGGAAACGCAAAGAACGGGATCACGCGATCCCAGGCGTTGCGCCACGCGCTACTGACGGTCGGGAATTTCTGACCCCACGGACCATCCGCAAACGCATCGAGTTCGGCCTGAGCGGCTTCCGCGCTGGGAGCGGCGTAGATCGGCTTGATCGCGGCGGCCAATCCGCGGCGGTCTTTCCAACTGGCGTAATCGAGGCTGTTGCGGATTAGATGGACGATGCAGGTTTGCAGCGTCGTGGCCGGAAACACTACCGCCAGCGCTTCGGGCATGCCCTTAAGACCATCAGTGACCGCGATCAGGATGTCGTGAACGCCGCGCGTCTTCAGATCGTTGAACACCTTCATCCAGAATTTGGCACCCTCGGTATTCTCGATCCACAGGCCCAGGATCTCCCGGGTGCCGTCGGGCAGCACGCCCAGCGCCAGGTACACCGCCTTGTTGCGTACGACGGCGTCTTCGCGAATCTTGACCCGCAGTGCGTCGAAAAACACGACCGGATACATCGGCTCGAGCGGTCGGGCCTGCCAGGCCGTCACTTCGGCCATGACCTCGTCGGTCACGGAGCTGATGAAGTCGGGCGA
>NZ_PREY01000084.1:0-812 GCF_002959955.1 Burkholderia sp. BE12
TTCTTCGTCGATCCGCGCCTGCAGCGGCTGATCGAGATCGCGCTGAAGAACAACCGCGACCTGCGCGTGTCGGTGCTGAACATCGAGGCGGCGCGCGCGCAGTACCAGATCACGCGCGCGGGGCTGTTCCCGACGCTCGACGGTACGGGCACGGGGAATATTCAGCGCTATCCGGCCGGTGTGTCGCAGACTGGCCGGCCGCTGATCTCGCGCGTCTACAACGTCGGGCTTTCGGCATCGTGGGAACTCGACCTGTTCGGCCGCGTGCAGAGCCTGAAGGATCAGGCGCTCGCGCAGTACCTGTCGACGTCGTACGCGCGGCAGGCGTCGGAGATCTCGCTGGTGTCGCAGGTGGCGGATCAATACCTGACGCTACTGTCGACCGACGATCTGCTGAAGGTCACGGAAGACACGCTGAAATCCGCACAGGCGTCGTACGACCTGACCAAGCTGCAGTTCGACAACGGCACGGGCTCCGAGCTCGAGCTGCGTCAGGCGCAGACGGTGGTCGAGACGGCGCTCGCGAACCAGCAGGCACAGGCCCGTGCCCGCGCGCAGGCGCTGAACGCGCTGGTGCTGCTGATCGGCGAGCCGCTGCCGGACGATCTGCCGCCGGGCATGCCGCTCGATGCGCAGAACCTGCTGACGGACGTGCCGCCTGGCCTGCCGTCGGATCTGCTCGCGCGTCGTCCTGACGTGATGCAGGCCGAGCAGACGCTGCTGGCCGCGAACGCGAACATCGGCGCGGCCCGCGCGGCGTTCTTCCCGAAGATCTCGTTGACCGCGGCATTCGGCACCGCGAGCCCGACGCT
>NZ_PREY01000085.1:0-771 GCF_002959955.1 Burkholderia sp. BE12
CTTCAGGTTCGCGACCGCGACGGCCGCCGCCACCGGGTGGCCCGAGTACGTGAGGCCGTGATTGAATTCGCCGTTGTCGATGATCGGGCGCGCGATGCGCTCGTGGATGCCCACCGCGCCCATCGGCACGTAGCCCGACGTGAGGCCCTTCGCCATCGTGATCAGGTCCGGCTCGAAGCCGAAGTGCTGGTGCGCGAACCATTCGCCAGTGCGCCCGAAGCCGCCGATCACTTCGTCGGCGACGAGCAGAATGTCGTACTGGCGGCAGATCCGCTGGATTTCCGGCCAGTACGTCGACGGCGGGAAGATCACGCCGCCCGCGCCCTGGAACGGCTCGCCGATGAACGCCGCGACGTTCTCCGCGCCGAGTTCGAGGATCTTCGCTTCGAGCTGCCGCGCACGCGCGAGACCGAATGCTTCCGGCGTCTCGCCCGGCTGCGCCTCGCCGAAGAAATACGGCTGGTCGATGTGCACGATGTGCTCGACCTTCGACGGCATCTGCTCGTGCATGTAGCCCATCCCGCCGAGCGTGCCGCCGGCGATGGTGGAGCCGTGGTAGCCGTTCCTGCGCGAGATCACGTACTTCTTCTGCGGCTTGCCCTGCACGCGCCAGTACTGGTGCACGAGACGCAGCACCGTGTCGTTGCCTTCCGAGCCGCTGTTGCAATAGAAGAAGTGGTTGAAGCCGGCGGGCGTCACTTCCGCGAGCATCGCGGAGAGTTCGATCACCGGCGGATGCGTGGTCTTGAAGAACGTGTTGTAGAACGGCAG
>NZ_PREY01000086.1:0-588 GCF_002959955.1 Burkholderia sp. BE12
CCCATCCCGAACAGGACCGTGAAACGACTCTACGCCGATGATAGTGCGGATTCCCGTGTGAAAGTAGGTAATCGTCAGGCTCCCTAAGCCAGAAACCCCCGCCCGACAAGGCGGGGGTTTTTGCATTGGCGCGGCGGAAATGCACTTGGCCCGGCGAAGCGCTGTTTGGCACGAGCCGGGTGTCGAAGACGTTGACTCGAGCCAGAACGCGTCCACGAGATTGGCGCAACATGCACCCCGCTTATCGGGGTGTCCGCATGTCCGCATGCCCGCAGCCGGTGTTGCTGAAGTCGCCGTTCTCCTGTCTCTTGTTCGCTCCCGTAGGGCCATCAGACCCGCCATGGGAAATCGCCTTGGCGACTTCCCTAGGACAACCTTCCGTCCAGCCTTGCTCGACGCCGACCGCGGTCAGGCGCGGCTAGCCCTCGTCATCCGATAATCGATCAACATGTACTGATCACCGTGACCTGCTCCCCGCATTTAGTACGGTGACGGTGTAGAGTCCGTTCCAGAGAGGAACGGCAATGAAAAAGCGATTCACCGAAGAACAAATCATCGGCATCTTGAAGGAAGCCGAGGCTGGCCTGA
>NZ_PREY01000087.1:0-545 GCF_002959955.1 Burkholderia sp. BE12
GTTCGAATCATCTTGAGATACATCGATACAATCACAACCCGGATAACTTCCACGTCCATCTCAAGACGCTTCCGCTATCCAAATTACTTACTTCTTCCAGATTGTTAAAGAACGACAGCCGATATCGCTTGATATCCTCTGACTGGCTCAATCGCCAATGCAAAATTCTCGGTTCAGTCTCTGAACCAAGCCCTTAGCGTTGGTGATTGGTGGAGGCAGACGGGATCGAACCGACGACCCCCTGCTTGCAAAGCAGGTGCTCTCCCAGCTGAGCTATGCCCCCATTGAGTACAGATGCCTCAGGTGTGTTACCGCCAGACAATGGTGGGTCTGGTTGGATTCGAACCAACGACCCCCGCCTTATCAAGACGGTGCTCTAACCGACTGAGCTACAGACCCCTGAGTCTGTCTTTAATTTACAGCCGATAAGCGTGAGCGCTCAACTTGCGCGAGATAGCTCTGGAAAGGAGGTGATCCAGCCGCACCTTCCGATACGGCTACCTTGTTACGACTTCACCCCAGTCATGAATCCTACCGTGGTGACC
>NZ_PREY01000088.1:0-468 GCF_002959955.1 Burkholderia sp. BE12
AATGAGGATTGTGTAATGAGATTATTCTGAGATTGAAAATTCAGCTGAAGCTTCGAATTTCACATCTTTACCTAGCATTACTCCACCAGTTTCAAGTGCTTGGTTAAAGTTAATGCCATATTTTTCTCTATTGATTGTACCAGTAACAATAATACCTGTTACTTGAGAACCATCCATAGGATTCTTACTTACTCCGTTGAATTCAACGTCGAATGTTTCTTCGTTAGTGATACCTTTAATTGTTAAATCACCAACAACTTTGTTTTCAGTAACTGATTTTGTTTCAAATGTGATTTTATCAAATTCATCAGTACCAAAGAAATCACCAGATTTTAAGTGGTTATCACGTGCATCGTTTTTAGTGTTAATTGAGCTTGGAATAATTGTTGCAGTAGCTTTCAAAGTACTGAAGTCATTAATATCTCCTTCAACAGCTACATCAAATTGATCAAATGAACCTTTCACTTT
>NZ_PREY01000008.1:0-254710 GCF_002959955.1 Burkholderia sp. BE12
GCCGATGGGCGCGGTGGGCATCCACGAGCGCATCGCGCGCCCGATCATCGACAACGGCGAATTCAATCACGGCCTCACGTACTCGGGCCACCCGGTGGCGGCGGCCGTCGCGGTCGCGAACCTGAAGTTGCTGCGCGACGAAGGCATCGTCGAGCGCGTGAAGACCGATATCGGCCCGTATTTCCAGCGCCGCCTGCGCGACGCGCTGGGCGATCATCCGATCGTCGGGGAGATTGCGGGAGCGGGGCTCGTCGCCGGCGTTCAACTGGCGCGCGACCGGCACCGGCGCGAGCGCTTCGGCGCGGACGTCGACGTCGGCACGATCTGCCGCGACTTCTGCTTCAACGGCAACCTGATCATGCGCGCGACCGGCGACCGGATGCTGCTGTCGCCGCCGCTCGTGATTCGCGAGGCGGAGGTCGACGAGATCGTCGACAAGGCGAAGCGCGCGTTCGACGCGACGGCGGAGCGGGTGGGGCAGGTACGGTAAGCCGGCGGCTGCGTGAGGGTGTGGCGTCGAATGGTGCGGCGCTCGCATCACGCAGGGCACGCGCGTCGCCAAAACGAAAAGGGCCTGCGTCGTGAGACGCAGGCCCTTGAATTCTTTGGTGGGCGGTACTGGGATCGAACCAGTGACCCCTGCCGTGTGAAGGCAGTGCTCTACCGCTGAGCTAACCGCCCAAAGAAGCTGAAATTATGTCAGAGCTTTTTGGGTTCGTAAAGCCCTTTCCGCAAATTTTTTTCAGGCCGGCGCAACGATCGGTCAGCCGGCCGTCGACGGCTCGACGAGATCGAGGATCGAACCGTCGCGCTTGAGCGTCGCGAGCACGATGCTCGAATTGATCGACATCACGCCCGCCGCGCGGTGCAGCCGATTGATAACGAAGTCCGAATAATGATCGAGGTCGCGCGCGCGAACCGTCAGCACGTAGTTCGATCCGCCCGTCACGATCTGCGCCGCGATGACTTCCGGCCACTGCTGGATCGCTTCGACGAACCGGTCGTGCCACTCGGGCACGTCCGGCCGCATCGACACATGCACGAGCGCCTCGAACGCGACGCCGACCTTCTTCGGCTCGATCGTGCAGCGATACCCCGAAATGGCGCCGCGTTCCTCGAGCAGCTTCACGCGACGCAGGCATGCCGACGGCGACAGCGCGACCGCGTTCGCGAGGTCCTGATTGCTGATGCGACCGTCACGTTCGAGGTGCCGGAGGATTCGCATGTCGGTTCGATCCAGAGCCATTTCGCAGAATCCGATGAATTTTTAGATAGGAATCGCAGACTCTACTGCAATCGGCGCGATTCGTCATCGAAAAGTGAAGCTCATTCTATTTCGTCCTCGATAACATGCGCCCCATGCCTCGACCGCACGGCCCGACGCAACGCGATGCCGCCGGTCGTGCCGCCGCCTTCAATCTTTACCGTCATTCCGCCATGTACGAACACGTTCCCGCCTATCCGGGCGATCCGATCCTGTCGCTGTTCCAGGCCTTCCAGCAGGATGCGCATCCGCACAAGGTCAACCTGAGCATCGGCCTTTACTACGACGACACGGGCCGGATTCCGGTGCTCGACAGCACGCGCGTCGCGGCAGGGCGCTTGCGCGAAGCCGATGCGCCGCATACGTATCTGCCGATGGAAGGGCTCGCCGCCTACCGGCAGGGCGTGCAGCGCCTCGTCTTCGGCGACGATTGCGCGGCGCTCGCGGAAGGGCGCATCGCGACGCTGCAGACGCTAGGCGGATCGGGCGCGATCCGGCTCGGCGCGGAATTCGTGAAGCGCTATTTCCCCGACAGCGCGATCTGGATCAGCGACCCGACGTGGGACAACCATCGCGTGATCTTCTCGGCGGCCGGCCTCGAGGTGCACACGTATCCGTACCACGACGCAGCGCGCAACGACATCCGCGTCGAAGAGATGCTCGCGACGCTCGACGCGTTGCCGGCGCGCAGCGTCGTGCTGCTGCAGCCGTGCTGCCACAACCCGACAGGGCTCGACCTCGACCGCGATGCATGGCGCGCGGTGATCGCCGTGCTCGCGCGGCGCGGGCTGATTCCGTTCCTCGACATGGCGTACCAGGGTTTCGGCGACGGTCTCGCCGATGATGCATGGGCCGTGCGCGCGATCGTCGATGCGGGGCTGCCGGCGATCGTCGGCAACTCGTTCTCGAAGAACTTCTCGCTGTACGGCGAGCGCGTCGGCGGGTTGTCGATCGTCTGCGCGAACGCGGGCGAGGCCGCGACGGTGCTGAGCCAATTGCAGGCCGGCGTGCGCCGCACCTATTCGAGCCCGCCGCTGTTCGGTGCGCAGCTCGTGTCGACGGTGCTGAACGACGACGCGCTGCGCGCGCGCTGGGAAGACGAAGTCGCGCAGGTGCGCACGCGCATCAAGCGGATGCGCGGCGAACTGAAGGCGCGCCTCGATGCGGGCCTGCCGGGGCGCGCGTTCGACGCGCTCGTCGCGCAGCGCGGGATGTTCAGCTATACGGGCATCGCCGCGGCCGACGTCGACCGGCTGCGGGCATCGCACGGCGTCTATCTGCTGCGCTCGGGCCGCATGTGCATCGCGGGCCTGAACGACGCGAACGTCGACCATGTCGCGAACGCGATCGCCGACGTGCTCGGCGGTGCGTCGCGCCAGGCCGCCTGAGCGTCCCGATCCCGATCATAAGGATAACGTACGATGGCTGAAACGATCCCGGTCGACTTGCCGCTGCTCGCGCAACCGTTCTCGTGGGCGACCCGCGCCTGCGGGCTGATGTTTACCGGTCACGGGCCGGTCGCTGCGTCCGGCGCGATCGTCGGCGACACGATGGCCGAGCAGGCGCGCGTCACGCTCGAGAATCTCGCGACGGCCGTCGCGGCGGCCGGCGCGACGATGGACGATGTCGCGCAGGTGCTCGTCTACCTGTCCGACGTGAAGGCGATGCCCGAATTCGACGCCGAATACCGGCGCCACTTCCGGGAACCCTATCCGAACCGTACGTGCGTCGGCGTGCAGGGTTTCGCGCATCCGGCGATGCGCGTCGAGCTCGTCGCGTACGTTGCGTTGCCGGCGGCGCGCGCCTAGCAGGAACACCGCGTTGCGCGGTGGGTAGTTACCACGATCAACAGGAAACGAAAACAAGACTGGAGGAGAACATGAGGAAGATTTATCGATTGGCACTGCCAATGATGGCGGGCGCGCTCGCCGCGAGCAGTGCGTCGGCGCAGAGCAGCGTGACGCTGTACGGCATCGTCGACCAGAGCATCCGCTACACGACGCATGCCGACGCGTCGAACGACGCGGGCGTGCAGATGACCAACGGCGCGATCACGAACAGCCGCTGGGGGCTGAAGGGCAGCGAAGCGCTCGGCGGCGGGCTGCAGGCGATCTTCCGGCTCGAGAGCGGCTTCGAGCCGCAAAACGGGCAGTTCGACGGCGCGTTGTTCGGCCGCTACGCGTATGTCGGCCTCGCGAGCGATTGGGGTACCGTGAAGCTCGGCCGCCAGGCGACCGAGGCGTTCAACCTGTTCGGCGATCTCGATCCGCTGACGGTCGGCAACTACACGGCCAACATGTGGCCGTACTTCCTCACGCAAGGCCGCGCGAGCAACGTCGTCAGTTACGACGGCACGTTCGGCGGGCTGAACGTCGGCGCGAGCTACGGC
Source organism: Burkholderia sp. BE12 (assembly GCF_002959955.1). Lineage (NCBI taxonomy): Bacteria > Pseudomonadati > Pseudomonadota > Betaproteobacteria > Burkholderiales > Burkholderiaceae > Burkholderia > Burkholderia sp. BE12. Next base: position 3,654 of record NZ_PREY01000008.1, read on the forward strand.
TTCGGCGGCGTCGCGGGCAGCCTCGGCGCGAATGCATACTGGGGCACGCGCGTGTCGTACACGCAGGGCGGCCTGATGGTCGGCGCGACGTACCAGCAGGTGCGCGACCTGAAGAGGCGCGCGCAGCAGGCGTGGGGGGCGGGCGCGCGCTACGCATTCGGCGCGGCGACGCTGTACGCGGGTTATCTCGGCGGCATCGATCGCTCGGGCGTGCTCGACGAGGCGCTGCTGAACGCGCCGGGCCGCCAGGTGAGCTACGGGTCGTTCGCGGACAACCCGCGCCGCGACGCGATCTTCTACACGGGCGCGAGCGTCAAGGTCACGCCTGCGGTGTCGGTGACGGGCGTCGCGTATTACGACGACATCCGCAACGTCAACGGCGTCGCCGGCAACGTCGGCAAGCGCTATACGGGCGTGCTCGAGGCCGAGTACGCACTGTCGAAGGCGACGCAGGTCTACGCGACGGTCGACTACAACCGCGTGACCGGCGGCGCGTTCACCGAAATGCCCGGGCGCGGCAACCAGACGGGCATCGCGGCCGGCCTGCGCCATCTGTTCTGAACCCGCGGCGCGCGGCGGCCGGCCGGTCCGGCGCCGGCCCGCGCGCCGCCGACGTTTCGACCGGACAATCGCTTTCGAACGAGGTCATTCGATGCAACCAGAAGGGCAATTCCAGCATATCGCGGCGCGCGAGCAAGGTCTGCGCCGCACGCTTTCCGCACGGCAGATGGCGATGATCGCGATCGGCGGCGCCATCGGCACCGGTCTCTTTCTCGGCAGCGGCTTCGCGATCGGCTTCGCGGGCCCGAGCGTGCTCGTCAGCTATGCGATCGGTGCGTTCATCTCGCTGCTGCTGATGGGCTGTCTCGCCGAGATGACGGTCGCGCACCCGACATCCGGTTCGTTCGGCGCATACGCCGAGCATTACGTGAGCCCATGGGCCGGGTTCCTCGTGCGCTACGCGTACTGGGCGTGCATCGTGCTCGCGGTCGGCACCGAAGTCACCGCGATCGCGCTGTACATGAAGTACTGGTTTCCGGGCGTGCCCGGCTGGCTGTGGATCGTCGGTTTCTCGGCGCTGCTGGTGTTCATCAACGCGCGCAGCGTCGACGTGTTCGGCGCGGTCGAATACGGTTTCTCGGTCGTGAAGATCGCGGCGATCGTCGGCTTCATCGTGCTCGGCGCGTATGTCGTGTTCGGCAATCCGGGGCTGGTCGGCGACGGCGCGGCGCGCGCGGGCTTCCACCACTACACGGATCACGGCGGCTTCTTTCCGAAGGGCCCGTGGGGGACGTGGGTCGCGGTGATCGTGTCGATCTTCAGCTACCTGAGCATCGAGATGATCGCGGTCGCGGCCGGCGAAGCGGAGGATCCCGAGCGCGCGGTCACGCGTGCGTTCCGCTCGACGATCGTGCGGCTCGTACTGTTCTACCTCGTCACGCTCGCGCTGATGCTCGCGATCGTGCCGTGGACGGCGGCGGGGCGCGACGAAAGCCCGTTCGTGAAGGTGATGGAGGCGATCCGCCTGCCGGGCGCGGCCGGGCTGATCAACTTCGTCGTGCTGGTCGCCGCGCTGTCCGCGATGAACAGCCAGCTCTACATCACGACGCGGATGATGTTCAGCCTGTCGCGCGCGGGGCATGCACCGAAGGCGCTCGGCGAAGTGAGCGCGCGCGGCGTGCCGTTCGGCGCGCTGATGCTGTCGACGCTCGGCATCGCGCTCGCGACGGTGCTGAGCGTGCTGTATCCGGACGCGTCGTTCACGATCATGATGGCGGTGTCGATGTTCGGCGCACTGTTTACGTGGATGATGATCTTCGTCACGCATTACTGCTTCCGGCGCCGCCGCGCGGCGCTCGGCCTGCCTGCGCCCGCATTCCGGATGCGCGGTTTTCCGCTGCTGACGCTGCTCGGCGCGGGCCTGATGCTCGCGGTGATGGTGACGACCTACTTCACGGCCGAATTCCACATGACGCTGATCTTCGGCATTCCGTTCCTGATTGCGCTCTCGGTCGTGTACGCGGTGTGGTATCGCCGCCCGCAGCCGGCGCTGCAGCCTGAAGCGAAGTAGCGAGCCGCCCGCTCAGCCCGGCAGCGCGGGCAGCGCGTCGATCGACGCGCGCACGTAGCCGGCAAAGCGCAGCGCCACCGGTTCGGCGGTGCCGCTGCGTTTCAGCGCGAGCGTGCGCGATTCGAGCGACGCATCCCTCAGCGGCAGGAACGCGAGCCGGTCGCTTTTCGCCTGCTGCAGCACGCGCGGCACCAGCGCGATGCCCATCCCGAACTCGATCATCGACAGGATCGTCTGCCACAGCCGCGCCTCGTGACGGATCAGCGGACTGAATCCCGCGTTCACGCACTGCGCGATGATCAGGTCGTGATAGTGCGGCGCTGCTTCGCGCGGAAACAGGATGAAGGGTTCTGTCGCGAGCGCGGCGAGCGCGACCTGCCTGCGCCGCGCGAGCGGATGCGCGGCCGGCAGGCAGCACACGAACGGCTCCGCATAGACCGGCGCCGATTCGACCTCGGGCGGGAAGTGGCCCCAGTGCGCATAGCCGAGATCGATCTGGCCGCGCTGGATCGCCTGCACCTGCGCATGCGTGTTCATCTCGCTCAGCACGACCTCGACGCCCGGATAGTCGGCCTCGAAGCGCCGCACCGCATCGGGCAGCCCGCGATACAGCATCGAGTGGACGAAGCCGATCCGCAGGCGCCCGGCGAGCCCCGATGCGGAGCGCACCGTCAGGCGCTCGGCTTCGGCCGCCTGCAGCAGCAGCCGGCGCGCTTCGCCGAGCAGCACCTCGCCCGCATTGGTCAGCGCGACGGTCTTGTTGGTGCGCGAGAAGAGCAGCACGCCGAGCGCATCCTCGAACTTGCGGATGTCGAAACTCAGCGCCGGCTGCGAGATGAACAGGCGCTTCGCTGCGCGCCCGAAATGCAGCTCCTCGGCAACCGCCACGAAGTAGCGCAACTGCCTCAGTTCCATGGTGTCTCCTCCCGGCGTCGGCATCGATAAGCGATATCTATCGTACCGGACAAATCGTGTATTGGACGCTTATCGATCGCGCGCCTACGCTCTGCGAAGGCTTTGCACCGGGCCATCCGGGCGCTGCGGCGTCCGCCGCGGCCGACGAGCAGGCAATCCAGGAGACGCACGAATGAACGACACCGCTCGCACGCCGGACACCGGCGCATCCAATATCCCCGACAGCCGGGGCATCAATTTCTTCACCGTCGATCCCGATCTTGGCGCGTTGCTGAAGCTGCATCTCGGCGACGCGCACTATGCCGAACTCGAGCCGCGGCTACGCGCGCTGGGCGAGCGCGTATCGGACGAACTCGACGAATGGGCGTCGCGCGCGGACAAGCATCCGCCCGTGCTCGAGCACCGCGACCGGCGCGGCGAGGCCGTGCAGCGGATCGACAAGGACCCGGCCTACGTCGCGCTCGAACGGGTCGCGTATGCGGAGCTCGGGCTCGCGTCGCTGAGTCATGGATCCGACACCGTGCCGCCGCTCGTCAAGTACGCGCTGACGTTCCTGTTCGTGCAGGCGGAATTCGGGCTGTGCTGCCCGGTCAGCATGACCGATTCGCTGACGCGCACGCTGCGCCGCTTCGGCGATCCCGCGCTCGTCGCGCGCTACCTGCCGAGGCTCGCGTCGCGCGACTTCGACACGCTGTACCAGGGCGCGATGTTCATGACCGAGCAGGCGGCCGGCTCCGATGTCGGCCGTATCGCGACGCGCGCGACCCGCGAAACCGACGCGCACGGCGAGACGGTCTGGCGCCTGACCGGCGACAAGTGGTTCTGCTCGAATGCCGACGCCGATCTCGCGATGGTGCTGGCGCGGCCCGACGGCGCGCCGGACGGCATCAAGGGCCTCGCGCTGTTCCTGCTGCCGAAGACGCTGCCGGACGGCACGCGCAACCGCTACCGGATCGTGCGCCTGAAGGACAAGCTCGGCAGCCGTTCGATGGCGAGCGGCGAGATCGCGCTCGAAGGCGCGCAGGCTTACCTGATCGGCGAGATCGGGCGCGGCTTTCACCAGATGGCCGACATGATCAACATGTCGCGGCTGTCGAACGGCGTGCGCGCGGCCGGGCTGATGCGGCGCGCGCTGAACGAGGCGCTGCACGTCGCCGCGCATCGCGACGCGTTCGGCCGCAAGCTGATCGAGATGCCGCTGATGCAGCGCCAACTGATGAAGATGCTGCTGCCGGCCGAGGCCGCGCGCGCGATGTTCATGCAGATCGCGCTGCTGCTGCCGCAGGCCGATGCGGGCGACGAGCAGGCCGCGCGCTGCGTGCGGATCCTGACGCCGCTGATCAAGTTCCGCGCATGCCGCGACGCACGCCGCGTGACGGGCGATGCGATGGAAGTGCGCGGCGGCACCGGCTATATCGAGGAATGGAGCGATGCGCGGCTCGTGCGCGACGCGCACCTCGGTTCGATCTGGGAAGGCACGAGCAACATCGTCGCGCTCGATGTCGCGCGCGCCGCGCAGCGCGAGCATGCGCTCGACGCGCTGCGCACGTTCCTCGGCGATCGTCTGGGCGCGGCGCCGCTGCCCGACGCGAGCCGCACGGCGCTGCGGCGCATTCTCGCGCGGGCCTGCGATGCGCTCGCGCGGGTCGCCGAGGAGGGCGACGACGCGCGCGTGCGGCAGGCCGCGTCCGCGCTGTATTACGCGAGCGCGGCCGTGCTGATGGCCTGCGAGGGCGCACGGCTCGCGCCGGATTTCAGGCGTCTCGCGCTGGCGCACCTGATCGTGCGGCACAAGCTGCTGCCGGTCGATCCGCTCGCGCCGGCATCGCGCGACGACGAATCGGCCGCGTCCGACGCGCTGCTGCGCGGCCTGCCGGTCGCGCTCGATACGGCGCTCGACCTGCTGCCGGAGGTCGAGCGATGAGCGCGACGCGTGGCGCACTGGACGGCCTGAAGGTCGTCGACCTGAGCCGGGTGCTCGGCGGCCCGTACTGCACGCAGGCGCTCGCCGATCACGGCGCGACGGTGGTCAAGATCGAGCCGCCCGGCGGCGACGAGACGCGCGGCTGGGGGCCGCCGTTCCTCGGCGACACGGCCTGGTATTTCATGGGCGTGAACCGCAACAAGGAAGGGCTCGCGCTCGACCTGTCGCACGACGAAGGGCGGGCGATCCTGTGGCGCCTGCTCGAAGAGGCCGACGTGCTTGTCGAGAATTTCAAGCCGGGCACGCTCGCGCGCTGGGGCATGGACTACGCACGCGACCTGCAGCCGCGCTTTCCGCGCCTGATCCACTGCGCGGTGACGGGCTTCGGCGACGACGGCCCGCTCGGCGGCCTGCCGGGCTACGACGCGGTGATCCAGGCGATGGCCGGGCTGATGAGCGTGAACGGCGAACGCGATGGCGGCGCGACGCGCATCGGCTTGCCGATCGTCGACATGGTCACGGGGCTCAACGCGCTGGCCGGCATCCTGCTGGCGCTCGCGGAGCGCGAGAAGAGCGGGCGCGGGCAGTCGATCGACGTGGCGCTGTACGACTGCGGCGTGTCGCTCCTGCATCCGCACCTGCCGAACTTCTTCGGTTCGGGCCGCGTACCGGAACGCAGCGGCAACGCGCATCCGAACATCGCGCCGTACGACAGCTACCGCACGGCCACGGTGCCGATCTTTCTCGCGGTCGGCAACGACCGGCAGTTCGCGCGGCTCGTCGCGCATCTCGGTGCGCCGGCGCTCGCCGGCGATCCGCGTTTCGTCGACAACCGCAGCCGCTGCGCGCACCGGCCCGAGCTGAAGGCCGAACTGGAAACGCGGCTCGCCGCGCACGCGTGCGAGCCGCTCGCGCGCGACCTGATGGCGGCCGGCGTGCCGTGCGGGCCGGTGCGCACGGTGGCCGACGTCGCGCACGATCCGCATGCGCTGCACCGCAACCTGTTTGTCGAGATCGGCGCGTATCGCGGCACCGCGTCGCCGGTGAAGCTGTCGCGCACGCCGGCCACCTACCGGTCGGCGCCGCCCGCGCTCGGTCGCGACACGCGGGCGGTGCTCGATCGGCTCGGCGTCGATCGCGCACTTCAGCAGCAACTGCTCGATGCCGGCCTGCTGAAAACGGCGTCCGACTGACATGACGCCACCGGCCGGCGGCGCAATGCCGGCCACCCGGGAAAGGCGCGCGACAGTCGCGCCCCCGATCACCAACATGGAGACATCGATGAGCCGTCCGCAATCCCCGCCCGCCGCGCAGCCGCGGCCCGGCCGCGCCGCCTTCGCGGCGTTCGTCGGCACCACGATCGAGTGGTACGACTTCTACATCTACGGCACGGCCGCGGCGCTCGTGTTCGGCAAGGTATTCTTTTCGAGCACGATGGATCCCGGCGTCGCGACACTGCTCGCATTCGTCACGTTCTGGGCCGGTTTCGCGGCGCGGCCGCTCGGCGGGATCGTATTCGGGCATCTCGGCGATCGCGTCGGCCGCAAGACCGCGCTCGTGATCACGCTGGTGATGATGGGGCTGGCGACGACCGGCATCGGCCTGCTTCCCGGCTATGCGTCGATCGGCGTATGGGCGCCGGCGGGCCTCGTCGTGCTGCGCGTGCTGCAGGGCATCGCGGTCGGCGGCGAGTGGGGCGGCGCGGTGCTGATCGCGAGCGAGAACGCGCCGAAGCACCGCAGCATCCTGTATGCGGCGTTCGCGCAGCAGGGCTCGCCCACCGGCAACCTGCTGGCCACGGCCGCGTTCTTCGCGCTGAGCGCGCTGCCGACGCCGTCGTTCCTGATGTGGGGCTGGCGCATTCCGTTCCTGCTGTCGGCCGTGCTCGTGATCATCGGCATGGTGATCCGGCTGAGGCTCGAGGAGTCGGTCGACATGCAGCGCGTGCTCGCGCGCAAGCGCACGGTGAAGCTGCCGCTGCGCGACGTCGTGCGCGATCACTGGGTGGTCGTGCTGCTCGCGGCCGGCACGCTGCCGGTGATCAACGTCACGTATTTCCGCAGCACGTTCGCGCTGTCGTGGGCGACGAAGACGCTCGGTTACGCGCAGGGCACGTTCCTCGGCATCCTGTCGATCTCGCTCGTCGTGCAATTTCTGATGCAGCCGGTCGGCGCGTGGTTCGTGTCGAAGGTCGACATGCGGCGCGCGATGTGCTGGATCCTGATCCCGGAAATCGTGTTGATGCCCGTGATGTTCCATGCGCTCGCGACGGGTTCATACTGGGTCGCCGTCGCGGGCATGTGCATTTCGACGATTCCGTCGGCGATGTTCTACGGCGCGGTCGGCGGCGTGCTCGCGCGCGTGTTCCCGGCCAACATCCGCTATACGGGCCTGTCGCTCGCGTATCAGTTGAGCGCGCTGGTGGTCGGCGGCGGCACGCCGGTGCTCGCGCAGGCGATCCTGAACGCGACGGGCAGCATCGTCGGCGTCGCGATCGCGTCGGGGCTTTATGCGCTCGTGTCGCTGGCGTGCATGCTGGCGCTGCTGAATCGCACCGGATATCGCGCGGACGAACTGTCGACGGCCGAACGCAGCGATGCGGCGGAATGGGGCACGGAAGGCGCCGGCGCGGACCACCCATCCGGCGCAGGTGCGCCGCCGGACGATCGCGGCACGTTGAAACCGGCGGGATGAGCCGGGCACGGCGGCTCGTCGGGACGCCATCGAGCGCACCGGCGGGTCCGCGTCGATGGCGCTCCCCCAAAAGCAAACGGCACCGTGCGATTGCACGGTGCCGTTTGCTTGATTCGCGCGACCGGCCCCGCGCGATTCGCGATTCGCGGCGCTCAGCCTTCCGTCGGCGGCACGTAGCCCGACGCCTGGTCCGCGCCGTCGCCGAAGAAGTACTTCTCCGTCTGCTTCATCAGGTACTGGCGCGCGCGCGGGTCGGCCATGTTCAGGCGGTTTTCGTTGATCAGCATCGTTTGCTGCTTGAGCCAGCCTTGCCACGCTTCCTTCGAGATGCTCTCGTAAATGCGCTTGCCGAGTTCGCCCGGCAGCGGCGGGAAATCGAGGCCTTCGGCTTCCTTGCCGAGCTTCGCGCATTGAATCATTCGAGCCATCGTGTACTTCTCCTGTAATCGGTGTCTGGGGGGAGGGGCAGTCGTGCCGGTGCTCAGAGCTGCTTCATCAGCACGAGCGACTTGCGCTGCCAGTTATAGAGTTTGCGACGGTCTTCCGGCAGGTCGTCGACGCTGACCTTGACGAAGCCGCGCTTGAGGAACCAGTGCTCGGTGCGCGTCGTGAGCACGAAGATGTGCGTGAGGCCGCGCGCGCGGGCGCGCTGCTCGATGCGCTTGAGCAGGCGTTCGCCGTCGCCCGAGCCCTGCGCTTCGGGCGCCACCGTCAGGCACGCCATTTCGCCGATCTTTTCCTGCTGGTACGGGTACAGCGCCGCGCAGCCGAACAGCACGCCATCGTGCTCGATCACCGAGAAGTGGTCGATGTCGCGTTCGATCTGGTGGCGGCCGCGCCGCACCAGCGTGCCGTCCGACTCGAGCGGCTCGATCAGCGACAGGATGCCGCCGACGTCGTCCGGCGTCGCTTCGCGCAGGCTTTCGAGGTTCTCGTACGAGATCATCGTGCCGACGCCGTCGTGCAGGAACAGTTCGAGCAGCATGCTGCCGTCGAGCGACTGCGGGATCAGGTGGGCGCGGGTCACGCCGCCGCGGCAGGCGCGGATCGAATGCTTCAGGAAGAACCCGTCGTCGCCCTGGATGTTGCCGGAATCGAGCAGCTCGGCGGCCGCGTCGAGCGACATTTCGCGCACCAGCTCGCCTTCGTCGTCGACGATGCCGGGCCCGTCGGTCAGGAAGATGATCTTGTCGGCGCGCAGCGCGATCGCGGCCGCCGATGCGACGTCTTCCATCGACAGGTTGAACGCCTCGCCGGTCGGCGAGAAACCGAGCGGCGACAGCAGCACGAGCTTGCGGCTCGCGAGCGAATGACGGATCGATTCGGCGTCGATCTTGCGCACGATGCCCGTGTGCGCGAAATCGACCCCGTCGAGAATCCCCACCGGCCGCGCGGTCACGAAGTTGCCCGACACGACGCTGATGTGCGCGTGCGCCATCGGCGAGTTCGGCAGCCCCTGGCTGATCGCGGCCTCGATGTCGAGACGCACTTCGCCGGCCGCTTCCTTCGCGGATTCGAGCGCGCGCGCATCGGTGATGCGCAGGCCGTGCGAAAACTCGGATTCGACACCGTGCAGGCTCAGCTGCTCCTCGACCTGCGGGCGCGAGCCGTGCACCAGCACGATCTGGATGCCCATCGCCTGCAGGAGCGCGATGTCGGACACGAGCGCATTCAGCAGCCCCTGCTGCACCACCTCGCCGCCGAACCCCACGACGAACGTGCTGTTGCGGAACTTGTGGATATAGGGCGCGACGGAGCGCATCCAGTCGACGAACTGCGCGTGGCTGGCGGCCGAATCGTCGGCGGCCGGCGGCGTCGCGGCGCCGGTCTGGGCGGGAGGGAGGTCGGTTTGGGAATTCATGGGCGGGATTATAATGCGCCCCCATGTCGAATGTTTCTAAAAGTCCCGCGCCGACGCGGGCCAATACGCCGTCGGCGAAGCACCCGGACGGTGCGGCCGATGCGCGCGAGCAGCCGGGCCAGCCGCAGCGCCAGCAGCAGGAGAAGCCGGCGGGCACGCCGGCACACGCGCCGCGCAACGACGAACGGCGCGGCGACGCGCGGCAGTCGGCCGCGAAGGGTGCGCCGCAGCCGACGGGCGAGCGGGCCCCGCGCCGCGAGCGTGCGCCGCGCGCCGCCGTCCCGCCGAATCCCGTTCCGCCGATCACGTACCCGGAAAGCCTGCCCGTGTCGGGCAAGCGCGACGAAATCGCGCGTGCGATCGCCGGTCATCAGGTCGTCATCGTCTGCGGCGAAACCGGCTCGGGCAAGACCACGCAGTTGCCGAAGATCTGTCTCGATCTCGGCCGCGGCCTCGGCGCCGGCGGCACGGGCCTGATCGGCCATACGCAGCCGCGCCGGCTCGCCGCGTCGTCGACCGGCCGCCGGATCGCCGAGGAACTCGGCACGCCGTTCGGCGAGGTGGTCGGCTACAAGGTGCGCTTTACCGACAATCTCGCGCCGGGCGCGTCCGTCAAGCTGATGACGGACGGCATCCTGCTCGCCGAGACGCAGACCGATCCGCTGCTGAAGGCGTACGACACGCTGATCATCGACGAGGCGCACGAGCGCAGCCTGAACATCGACTTCCTGCTCGGCTATCTGAAGGAAATCCTGCCGAGGCGGCCGGACCTGAAGCTGATCGTCACGTCCGCGACGATCGACGCCGACCGCTTCGCGCGCCATTTCGGCACCGACGCGCGCCCGGCGCCCGTGATCGAGGTGAGCGGGCGGCTGTATCCGGTCGAGATGCGCTACCGCCCGGTGGCCGAGGATCGCCCGGCGGTGAAGAACGCCGAGGGCACGGGCGGCCGCGATCGCGTGAAGACCGCGCGCGAAGCCGAGCGCGACCTGATGGACGCGATCGTCGACGCGGTCGACGAGCTGTGCCGCGAAGGCCCCGGCGACGTGCTGGTGTTCCTGCCCGGCGAGCGCGAGATCCGCGAGGCGGCCGAGGCGCTGCGCAAGCACCATCCGCCGCACACCGAGATCCTGCCGCTGTTCGCGCGGCTTTCGGCGGCCGACCAGGACAAGGTCTTCAAGGCGTCGAACGCGCGCCGGATCGTGCTCGCGACCAACGTGGCCGAAACCTCGCTGACGGTGCCGGGCATCCGCTACGTCGTCGACACCGGCCTCGCGCGCGTGAAGCGCTATTCGTACCGGAACAAGGTCGAGCAGCTGCAGGTCGAGTCGATCTCGCAGGCGGCCGCGAACCAGCGCGCGGGCCGCTGCGGCCGCGTCGCGGACGGCATCTGCATCCGTTTGTACGAGGAAAGCGACTACCAGGCGCGGGCGCGTTTCACCGACCCGGAAATCCTGCGCTCGTCGCTCGCGTCGGTGATCCTGCGGATGAAGTCGCTGCACCTGACGGCGATCGAATCGTTCCCGTTCCTCGAACCGCCGCCGGGCCGCGCGATCGCGGACGGTTACCAGCTGCTCAACGAACTCGGCGCGGTCGACGACGACAACGCGCTGACGCCGCTCGGCCGCGAACTCGCGCGGCTGCCGCTCGACCCGCGCGTCGGCCGGATGATTCTCGCCGCGCGCGACCAGCAGTCGCTGCGCGAGGTGCTGATCATCGCGAGCGCGCTGTCCGTGCAGGACCCGCGTGATCGCCCGATCGAAGCGCAGGAGCAGGCCGACCAGGCGCACCGCCGGTTCGCCGACGAGCGCTCCGAATTCCTGCAGTGGCTGAAGATCTGGGCGTGGTTCGAGGAGGCCGTCGCGCACAAGAAGTCGAATCGCCAGCTCGTCGACGCGTGCCGGCAGAACTTCCTGTCGCATCTGCGGCTGCGCGAATGGCGCGACGTCCATTCGCAGCTGCTGACGGTCGTGCGCGAGCACGGCTGGCGGCTCAACGAAGTCGAGGCCACCTACGAGCAGATCCATCTGGCCCTGTTGACGGGGCTGCTGGGCAACCTCGGGATGAAGGCCGACGACGATCCGCATTACCTCGGCGCGCGCGGCATCAAGTTCTACCTGTGGCCGGGCTCCGCGCTCGCGAAGAAGGCCGGCCGCTGGGTGATGGCGGCCGAACTCGTCGAGACGAGCCGGCTGTACGCGCGCTGCCTCGCGAAGATCGAGCCCGAGTGGGTCGAGAAGATCGGCGCGCATCTGCTGAAGAAATCGCTGTCGGAACCGCACTGGGAAAAGCGTCCGGCGCAGGTCAGCGCATTCGAGCGCGCGACGCTGTACGGGCTGCCGATCTACCACCGGCGGCGCGTCGCGTTCGGCAAGCAGGACCCGGCGCGCGCGCGCGAGCTGTTCATCCGCGGCGCGCTGGTCGAAGGCGAGTTCGACACGAAGCTCGCGTTCTTCGCGCACAACCGCAAGCTGCTGGCCGACATCGAGCAGCTCGAGCACAAGTCGCGCCGGCAGGACGTACTGGTCGACGACGAGCTGATCTACGCGTACTACGACCAGGCGATTCCGGAAGGCATTCACACGGGCGCCGCGTTCGAGCGCTGGTATCGCGACGAGGTGAGGAAGGGCGGGCAGGCGGAGGACAAGCAGCGGCTGCTGTACCTGTCGCGCGACGACCTGATGCGCCACGAGGCGGCCGGCGTGACGACCGAGCTGTTCCCGAAGCGCGCGACGATGGCCGGCGTCGAGATGGCGCTCACGTACCACTTCGAGCCCGGCACGCCGCGCGACGGCGTGACGCTCGCGGTGCCGCTCTTCGCGCTGAACCAGGTCGACGCGCGCCGCTGCGAATGGCTCGTGCCGGGGATGCTCAAGGAAAAGGTGCAACTGCTGCTGAAGTCGCTGCCGCAGAAGCTGCGCCGGCATTGCGTGCCGCTGCCCGAGTACGCGGCCGGCTTCGTCGAGCGGATGGGTCGCGAGCGCTTCGGCGCGGGCGGCCTCGTCGAGGCGCTGATCGCCGACGTGCGCGGCGAGACGCAGGTCGCGATGAAGACGGCCGACTTCAAGCTCGAGACGCTGCCCGCGCACCTGTTCATGAATTTCAAGGTGATCGACGAGCACGGCCGTCAGCTCGCGATGGGGCGCAATCTCGCGCAGCTTCGCCAGGAGCTGGGCGCGCAGGCGCAGCAGCAATTCCAGAAGATCGCGGCGGCGTCGACGATCGCGACCGGCGGCGATGCCGAGGCCGGTCAGGCAGGCGGCCAGGCGCCGGCGGCTGCCGCCACGGCCGGTGCCGCCGGCCGCGGCGCGAAGGCCGGCAAGGGCGCGGCGCCGCAGACGGCCGCCCCGGCGGAAACCGGCGCGACGGCGCTGTACGAGAACCTGACGACGTGGAATTTCGGCAAGCTGCCCGAGCTGCTCGAAATCCGCCGGCGCGGCCAGACGCTGTACGGCTATCCGGCGCTCGTCGATCGCGGCACGCATTGCGACGTCGAGGTGTTCGATTCGCCGGAGGAGGCCGCGCGCATCCACCGGGCCGGCTTGCGGCGCCTTTTCGCGCTGCAGTTGAAGGAGCCGATCAAGTTCCTGGAAAAGAACCTGCCGGGCCTGCGCGAGATGGCGATGCAGTACATGTCGCTCGGCACGCAGGACGAGTTGCGCGACCAGCTGATCGACACGGCGCTCGACCGCGCGTGCCTGCAGGACCCGCTGCCCGACGACGACGCGAGCTTCCACGCGCGCCGCGACGAGGGCCGCAGCCGCCTGAACCTGCTCGCGCAGGAAATCGCGCGGCTCGTCGGGCAGATCCTGGCCGAATACGCGGGCCTCGTGAAGAAGCTCGCGCAGGCGAAGCCGTTCGCGCAGGCCCATGCGGACCTGCAGCAGCAATTGACCGCGCTGGTCGGCAAGCGCTTCGTGATCGACACGCCTTACACGCAGCTTGCGCATTTCCCGCGCTATCTGAAGGGCATCGCGCTGCGGATCGACAAGCTGAAGGCCGACCCCGCGCGCGACGCGAAGCAGTCGGCCGAGCTGCTGCCGCTCGCCCAGCAGTACCAGCGCGCGGTGTCGCAGCGCGGCGGCGTCGCCGATGCGCGGCTCGCGGAATTCCGCTGGCTGCTCGAGGAATTGCGGATTTCGCTGTTCGCGCAGGAACTGCGCACGCCGATGCCGGTCTCTGTCAAGCGTCTGCACAAGGTCTGGGAGTCGATGCAGCGCTAGCGCGACATCGGTTTGCCGGCCCGCACCGGCGCCCGCCCGGGGCCTGCACCGCGGCGCCTGCCGCGGCAGCTCGTCCGGCAGGCAGGGCGTGCGTCGAAGTGGCGCAATACCGGCATGGGTCAACCGGAGGGGCCCGCCGAACGTTCTACAATGACTGCTGTTCCACGACGTGAGTCTTCATGCGCACTTTCCTTTCCTTCGGCCGCACGCTTGCGCTGGCCGCCGCCGTGCTGGCGCCCGCCGCACACGCGAATAACGTGATCGTCCTCAATTCGGCCGAAGCGACGCTTTCCCTGATCGACCAGCAGACCCGCGAAGTCGTTTCCACGATGCCGACCGGCAAGGAACCGCACCATTTGATGGCGACGCCCGACAATGGGTCGCTGATCGTCGCGAATTCGGTCTCGAACAGCCTGATGTTCCTCGATCCGAAGACGGGCAAGCTGCAGCGCACCGTCGAAGGGATCGACGATCCTTACCAGCTCGGCTTCTCGCCCGACCGCAAATGGTTCGCGGCGGCCGGCCTGCGGCTCGACCGCGTCGACATCTACGGCTACGACGGCCGCGACCTGCGCCTCGTGAAGCGCGTGCCGCTCGCGGTGATGCCGAGCCACCTCGCGTTCACGAAGGACAGCAAGACGCTGCTCGTGTCGCTGCAGGTGTCCGGCGAGATCGCGGCGATCGACCTGCCGACGCAGACGGTCAAGTGGAAGATGAAGGTCGGCAAGGTGCCGGCCGGCCTGTGGCTCACGCCGGACGACAAATTCCTGCTGGTCGGGATGACCGGCGCGGATTACGTCGCGGTCGTCGACTGGCGCAACCAGAAGGTCGTCAAGCAGATCTACACGGGCAAGGGCGCGCACAACTTCCGCTCGCTCGCCGACGGCACGCACGTCGCGGTCACGAACCGCGTCGCGAACACGATCAGCATTCTCGACGAGAACACGCTCACCAACGTCGGCGACATCACCGGCCTGCTGCCGGGCCCCGACGACATGGAGCTGTCCGCCGACAAGAAGACGCTGTGGGTGACGTTCCGCTTCGCGAAGAAGGTCGGGATCATCGATCTGGCCTCGCGCAAGCTGGTGCAGACGATCGCCGTCGGCCGCTCGCCGCACGGCATCTACTTCTACGACCGCGCGCCGTGGAAGGCGGCGAACGGCGCGTGACGGGCGGAGGCGAGCGATGCTGCACCTGATCGATGCGTTCGTGTCGGACATCCAGACCTGGCTGTACGTCGACGTCGTGCAGCCGCTCCTCTTCAAGTTCAACCTGATGGACTATGACGAGGACACCTACGACGCGCTGTACTGGGTGATCATCGGCGCGCTGCAGATGGTGCTGATGTTCGCGCTGCTGCGCCCGCTCGAGGCGCTGCTGCCGGTCGAACGCTGGAAGAACCGCCGCGCGGTGCGGGTCGACGTGATCTACACGGCGATCTCGAAGCTCGGCGTCTACACGCTGTTCTTCTTCTTCGCGCTGCAGCCGGTGTTCGACAGCTTCCAGGCTTGGCTGCACCTGCATGGCGTCGCGAACGTCAACCTCGACTATCTGTGGCCGGGCGTGACCTCGCAGCCGATCGTCGCATTCGCGATCTACCTCGTCGTGCTCGACTTCGCCGGCTACTGGTATCACCGCTGGCAGCACAAGTTCGGCGTCTGGTGGGAGCTGCACGCGGTCCATCACAGCCAGCGGCAGATGTCGCTGTGGTGCGACGACCGCAACCACCTGCTCGACGACGTGCTTCAGTCGTGCTTCTTCGCGGCGATCGCGCTCGTGATCGGCGTGACGCCGTCGCAGTTCGTCGTGCTGACCGCGGTCACCAACTTCCTGCAGAGCATCCAGCATACGAATGCGCGGCTGTCGTACGGCCGCATCGGCGAGCGCCTGCTCGTCAGCCCGATCTTCCACCGCCGGCACCATGCGGTCGGCTACGGCCACGAAGGCACCAAGTACGGCTGCAACTTCGGCGTGCTGTTCCCGTGGTGGGACATGATGTTCGGCACCGCGTCGTGGAACCGCACGGTCGAGCCGACCGGCATCCGCGAGCAGGTCGAGGGCGTGTCCTATGGCGACGGCTTCTGGTCGCAGCACGGCCTGGCGGTCGTGCGGATCTTCCGGCGCCTGTTTCCCGCGAAGCGCGGCGCGGCGTCGGCCTGATCCCGATCCGTCCATTCTCCCGTTGAACGACGCTTCCACACGGCCCGCATGCGCTTTGGCGCATGCGGGCCGTGTGGTTTATCCTTTCCCCGTTTTTCTCCGTCAATCAAGACTCCATAGGCTCGCATGAACGACTTGCTGCGTTCCTTCGTCCGGGCGCTCGCCAGCGCGCTGCACCCGCGCATGCTGTGGCTCACCCTGATGCCGTTCGTCGTGTCGGCGCTGCTGTGGGGCGCCGTGCTGTGGTTCTCGTGGCAGACCCTGCTGGACCTCGCGCGCGGCGCGCTCGACGGCTTCGTGCTGACGGCCGGGCTGTATCGCGCGTTCGATGCGATCGGCATGTCGCAGCTGCATGCGGTCGTCGCGCCGTTCGTGGTCGTGTCGCTCGCCATTCCGCTGATCGTGCTGACCGTGCTGCTGCTGATCGCGACGATCTCGATGCCGGTCGTGATCAAGCACCTGTCGAACCGGCAGTTCGCGGCGCTCGAGGCGAAGCGGGGCGGCACCTTCTTCGGCAGCGTGTTCAATTCGCTCGGCGCCGCGCTCGTCGGCGTCGTGCTGCTCGTCGTCACGATCCCGCTGTGGCTGATTCCGCCGTTCTTCGCGCTGCTGCCGCCGGTGATCTGGGGCTGGCTCACGTATCGGGTGATGACCTACGATGCGCTCGCGCTGCACGCGAGCCGCGACGAGCGCCGCGCGCTCGTGCGCCGGCACCGCTGGCCGCTGATCGGCATCGGCGTCGCGACCGGGCTGCTCGGCACCGTGCCGACCTTCGTGTGGGTCTCGTCGGTCTGGATGATGGTGCTGTTCCCGTTCGTCGCGGCCGCCATGATCTGGGTTTACGCTTTCATCCTCGTCTTCTCGGCGCTGTGGTTCGGGCACTATTGCCTGCGCGCGCTGGAAGATCTGCGCGCGAGTACGCGCGCCACCGCAATCGACATGGGGCAGGCATGAGTATCGGCATCGTCATCATCGGCGACGAAATCCTTTCGGGTCGCCGGCAGGACAAGCATCTGGCGAAGGTCATCGAGCTGCTCGGCGCGCGCGGCCTCGCGCTCGACTGGGCCGAATACGTCGGCGACGATCCGGCGCGCATCACGGCGACGCTCGCGCGCGCGATCGCGTCGGGCGACATCGTGTTCTCGACGGGCGGGATCGGCGCGACGCCGGACGACCATACGCGCCAGTGCGCGGCCGCCGCGCTCGGCGTGCCGCTCGAGCTGCATCCGGACGCGAAGGCGCTGATCGCGGAGCGGATCCGCGAGACGCACGCCGATCCGGCCACGCCGGTCGATTTCGAATCGCCGGAAAACCAGCACCGCTTCAACATGGGCGTGTTCCCGGCCGGCTCGACGATCATCCCGAACGGCTATAACCGGATTCCCGGCTTCTCGGTCGGCCATCTCCATTTCGTGCCGGGCTTCCCGGTGATGGCGTGGCCGATGATCGAATGGGTGCTCGATACGAAGTACGCGCATCTGCATCACGCGACGCCGCATGCGGAGCGTTCGCTGTACGTATTCGAGCTGCCGGAATCGACGCTCACGCCGCTGATGGAGAAGATCGAGCGTGATTTCCCGGGCGTGCGCGTGTTCAGCCTGCCGAGCGTCGGCGACGCGGAGCGCGGCGGCATCTACGCGCGCCGTCACATCGATCTCGGCGTGAAGGGCGAGCCGGAAGCGGTCGCGGCCGCGTTCGTGAAGCTGCGCGAAGGCGTGCACCTGCTCGGCGGCGACGTCGTCGAGCCCGATACGCCGCGCGCCTGAGCGGCCTGCAACGCTGCCGCACCAAAAGCAACGGGCCGTGCAACGCGGCCCGTCATCGGCATGTCATCGCCCGGCTCGACGATGAGGCTGTCGCAACCGGCAGGCCCGGCGCGCCGTCAGGCGCCGATCCACGGCAGTTTGCGGAAGCACCAGCCGTCGACCGTCTTGCGGTGGCCTTCGGCGTCCTTCGCGCCCTCGAAGCCTTCGAGCAGGTCGAACGCCTTCGTGTAGCCCGCCTGCGCGGACGCGACCGCGGCAAGCTTCGAGCGTGCGGCGCTGCGGCACAGGAACAGGATGGGCGTATCGGCCGGGAGGGCCGCCTTCAGTTCGTTGACGAATTCGGCGTTCGGCACGCCGCCCGGGTAGCGTGTCCATTCGAGGTGCAGGTACTGGCCGTCGCCGACGAGCGGGCGGCCGATCCAGTCGAGCTCGGCGCGCGTGCGCACGTCGACGAGGCGCGCCGACGGGTCGAGCTGCAGCAGTTCGAATGCCTCGACCGGCAGCAGCGCGCCGGCGTAGTTGAGCGCGCCTTGTGCGCGGCGTTCGTCGGCCTTCGCGTAAAGCTGGTCGAGCGTACTCATGGCAGGGAGTCTCCGTATCGGTCAAACGATCATTCTAGCGCGGCGTCGCGGCACGGATGTCCGCATGCGGCACGGTGCGTGCGTCGTACACGCGTTCACCAGAAAGGTGCAGAATGACACGGATGCACCAAAGTGAAACGGCGGGCGCGATAGGCGGTGGGAATTGCACCATGGCGGTGCTTGCGGGGAGCGGCCGGTGCGCCGCCAAGCCCCGGAATCGCGCAGCCCAGCCCCGTCGTGGCGAGCCTCGGCGCGATTCGCGCCGCTCCTGCGTCAAGGTGGCACGGAAGCTGCTTAATAGAATTCGGTCGAATCGGGGCGCGCTGCGCCAAAGCAAGACCCCGGTCAGCTCGATAAACGAGGCGGTTCCCAGTCCGCCGGAATTGTTCAATCAGGAGAAGAGGTTATGAGTAAAACCGTCGCCGACGTCATGCAGCTCGTGAAGGACGAGGACGTCAAGTTTGTCGATTTCCGCTTCACGGATACGCGCGGCAAGGAACAGCACGTGTCGGTGCCGGTTTCGGCGTTTGACGAAGACAAGTTCGAGAGCGGTCATGCATTCGACGGTTCGTCGATCGCGGGCTGGAAGGGCATCGAGGCGTCGGACATGCTGCTCATGCCGGACCCGAGCGCTGCCTTCGTCGATCCGTTCTATGAAGAGTCCACCCTCGTGCTGACCTGCGACGTGGTCGAACCGGCCGACGGCAAGGGCTACGAGCGCGATCCGCGTTCGCTCGCGAAGCGCGGCGAAGCGTACCTGAAGAGCACGGGCATCGGCGACACGGCTTTCTTCGGTCCGGAACCGGAATTCTTCATTTTCGACTCGGTCCAGTGGAACACGGACATGTCGGGCTGCTTCGTGAAGATCAACTCGGAAGAAGCACCGTGGTCGGCCGGCAAGGAATTCGAAGGCGGCAACACGGGCCACCGTCCGGGCACGAAGGGCGGCTACTTCCCGGTCGCGCCGGTCGACACGTTCCAGGACATGCGTTCGGAAATGTGCCTGCTGCTCGAACAGCTCGGCATTCCGGTCGAAGTGCACCACCACGAAGTGGCGGGCCAGGGCCAGAACGAAATCGGCACGAAGTTCTCGACGCTCGTGCAGCGCGCCGACTGGACGCAATGGTCGAAGTACATCATCCATAACGTCGCGCACTCGTACGGCAAGACGGCGACGTTCATGCCGAAGCCGGTCGTCGGCGACAACGGTTCGGGCATGCACGTTCACCAGTCGATCTGGAAGGACGGTCAGAACCTGTTCGCGGGCAACGGCTACGCCGGCCTGTCGGAACTGGCGCTGTTCTACATCGGCGGCATCATCAAGCACGCCCGTGCACTGAACGCGATCACGAACCCGACGACGAACTCGTACAAGCGTCTGGTCCCGCACTTCGAGGCACCGGTCAAGCTCGCTTACTCGGCGCGCAACCGCTCGGCATCGATCCGCATTCCGCACGTGTCGAACCCGAAGGGCCGCCGTATCGAAACGCGCTTCCCGGATCCGATGGCGAACCCGTACCTGTGCTTCACGGCGCTGATGATGGCCGGCCTCGACGGGATCCAGAACAAGATCCATCCGGGCGAAGCAGCGGACAAGAACCTGTACGACCTGCCGCCGGAAGAAGATGCAAAGATCCCGACCGTGTGCGCGGGCCTCGACCAGGCACTCGAGGCGCTCGACAAGGATCGCGAGTTCCTGACGCGCGGCGGCGTGTTCACGGACAGCATGCTGGACGCGTATCTCGCGCTGAAGGAGCAGGAGCTGGCGAAGTTCCGCATGACGACGCACCCGATCGAGTTCGAGATGTACTACTCGCTCTAATCGGCGATGGCGCTTCGATTCAGCGCCGTCATGCCGGTTCGTTCCCGTCGCGCGGCGTGCGGCGGGAACGGCGGAGTCTGAAGGGGACGGCGTCCGGCCGTCCCTTTTTTGTTCCGACGATTTTCATTTTCTGGCCCGGTGAGGCGCGACAAGCACGCAGATGGTTCTGAAGAATCTGATCAAGGCGAAAACGGGGCAGCCCGAACGACTGACGGACGACGAGCGGCTTTCGCGCTCGGGTCTGCTGGCGGGGCTCGAGGCGCTGCCGACGGTCGTGATCGTGCTCGACCGCAAGACGCTGCGGATCGCGTTCGCGAACCCGTCCGCGGAAGCGATGCTCGACATCTCGCGGCGGCAGCTCGCGCAGCGGCCGTGGGGCGAGATTTTCCCGAACGCGAACGAGCTTGCGTCGACGATCACCGCGATCGGCGAGGAGCGCTTTCACGCGACGCACCTCGATACCGTGCTCGACCGGCCCGGCCGTGAACCGCTGCATGTGCACGCGATCGTCGGCTTCATCGAGACCGCGCCCGATTTCGTGCTCGTCGAGCTGTTCGAGAACGAACGGCAGTCGCGCACCGATCGGGAAGAGCGCATCCACGACCTGACCGCGGTCAACAAGCAACTGATCCGCAACCTCGCGCACGAGATCAAGAATCCGCTCGGCGGCATTCGCGGCGCGGCCCAGCTGCTCGAATTCGAACTGGGCGAGCGCGAGCGCGGCGAGTTGCGCGAATACACGCAGGTGATCATCAAGGAGTCCGACCGCCTGCAGACGCTCGTCGACCGGTTGCTGGAGCCGCACCGGCATCCGCATATCGTCGGCGACGTGAACATTCACGAAGTGTGCGAACGCGTACGCGCGGTGATGCTCGCGGAATTCCCGCGCGGGCTCACGATCGAGCGCGATTACGACGTGAGCGTGCCGGACCTGCGCGGCGACAAGGAGCAGTTGATCCAGGCGCTGCTGAACATCGTGCGCAATGCCGCGCAGGCGCTGCGCGAACGGATCGCGCAGGGCGACGCGAGGATCGAGCTGCGCACGCGCATCGCGCGCAAGGTGACGATCGCCAAGCGCCTGTACCGGCTGGCACTGGACTTGCACGTGATCGACAACGGGCCCGGCATTCCGGAAGAGATCCGCGACCGGATCTTCTACCCGCTCGTGTCCGGACGCGACGACGGCAGCGGCCTCGGCCTCACGCTCGCGCAGACGTTCGTGCAGCAACACGACGGGATGATCGAGGTCGAAAGCCGGCCCGGACGTACCGAATTTCAGATTCTGCTGCCGCTCGACCATTGAGCGGCGACAGTGCGATTCACCGGATTTCCCCATATCTGACCGACCTATGAAGCCGATCTGGATAGTAGACGACGACCAATCGATCCGCTGGGTGCTTGAAAAGGCACTCGCCCGGGACAGCTTCGCGACGAAGAGTTTCGCGAACGTGCGCGACGCGCTGGCCGCGCTCGACCACGAGACGCCGCAGGTACTCGTGTCCGACATCCGGATGCCGGGCGGCTCGGGCCTCGAGTTGCTGCAGGCGATGCACGAGCGGCTGCCGGGCCTGCCCGTCATCATCATGACGGCGTTCTCCGATCTCGACAGCGCCGTCGCGGCGTTCCAGGGCGGCGCGTTCGAATACCTCGCGAAGCCGTTCGACGTCGACAAGGCGGTCGAGCTGATCCGCCGCGCGGTGGAAGAAAGCCTGCGCGGCGGCGTGCCGCAGGACGAGCGCGTAACCGAGGCGCCCGAGATGCTCGGGCAGGCGCCCGCGATGCAGGACATGTTCCGTGCGATCGGCCGGCTGTCGCATTCGGCCGCGACCGTGCTGATCACCGGCGAGTCGGGCACCGGCAAGGAGCTCGTCGCACGGGCGCTGCACCGTCACAGCCCGCGCGCCAACGGGCCGTTCATCGCGCTGAACACGGCGGCGATTCCGAAGGATCTGCTCGAATCCGAGCTGTTCGGCCACGAGCGCGGCGCGTTCACCGGCGCGCAGACGACGCGGCAGGGCCGCTTCGAGCAGGCCGAGAACGGCACGCTGTTCCTCGACGAAATCGGCGACATGCCGTTCGACCTGCAGACGCGCCTGTTGCGCGTGCTGTCGGACGGGCAGTTCTATCGGGTCGGCGGCCACAACCCGCTGCGCGCGAACGTGCGCGTGATCGCCGCGACGCACCAGAATCTCGAGTCGCGCGTGCGGCAGGGGCTGTTCCGCGAGGACCTTTACCACCGGCTCAACGTGATCCGGCTGCGCCTGCCGCCGCTGCGCGAACGCAGCGAGGACATCGCGCTGCTCACGCGCCACTTCCTGCAGAAGAGCGCACGCGATCTCGGCGTCGAGCCGAAGCGCGTGTCGGACGACGCGCTCGCGTATCTCTCGTCGCTGCCGTTTCCCGGCAACGTGCGGCAGCTCGAGAATCTCGCGAACTGGTTGACCGTGATGGCGCCCGCGCAGACGGTCGAGATCAAGGACTTGCCGCCCGATCTCGTGCCGGCCGGGGCGCCGGTCGTCGCGTCGGGCGACGGCGCGGACGTACACGGCAGCGGCGGCCACGCGGCGGCGCCTGCCGCGATCGGTGCAACGCCGGTCGCCGCCGCGCCGGTCGCGAGTGCGGCGAACGGCAGCGCGCCGGCCGGCTACCCGCTGTGGGAACACGGGCTTCGCACCGAAGTCGCGCGGTTGTTGCGCGAGAACTCGGCCGACGTGATGGACGAGCTCGCGCGCCGCTTCGAGGCGGCCGTGATCCGCGAGGCGCTCGATTTCACGCGCGGCCGCAAGGTCGAGGCCGCGGAGCGGCTCGGCATCGGCCGCAACACGATCACGCGCAAGATCCAGGAACTCCATCTGGAGCCCTGAGCACGATTCGCGGCATGCGCGGGCCCGCGCATGCCGCGATCGGACATAATCGCGGTTTGCATGCAGCTTGCCATCGCGCCGATCCCCAATGTCCGATTCCTTCCGCTGGCCCGCCGGGGCCGACCCGTTCCGTTTCCTCGAAGCGCTCGACAGCAAGCGTGCCCGCACGTGGGTCGACGAGCAGAATGCGCGCACGCGCGCCGCACTGCGTGACGACGATGCCTATCGCGCGCTGAGCGCGCGTCTCGCGAAAGCGTATCTGCCGCGCGAACGCCCGGTGATTCCGACCCGCTGGCGCGACTGGGCGTACGACCTGTGGCAGGACGATCTCCATCCGAAGGGACTGTGGCGCCGCACGCGCTGGGCCGACTGGCGGGCCGGCCAGCCGGCATGGGAAACGCTGCTCGACGTCGACGCGCTCGGCGCCGAAGAGGGCGAGTCGTGGGTGTTCGAGCAGGAGGCGATCCTGTATCCGGACGGCGATCGCGTGCTGCTGTCGCTGTCGCCGGGCGGCGCCGACGCGGTCGTCGTGCGCGAATTCGATCTCGTCGAGCGCCGTTTCGTCGACGGCGGCTTCACGATCGACGAGCCGGGCCATCACACGGTCGGCTGGATCGATCGCGACACCGTCTACGTGAGCTGGGATCGCGGCGAAGCGCATGCGACCGCGGCCGGCTATCCGTATGAAGCGCGGCGCTGGGTGCGCGGCACGGCGCTTGCCGATGCGCCCGTCGTATTTCGCGGCGAACCCGACGACATCAGCGCGGGCGCGGGCTTCGATCCGATCGACAACCGCCACGTCGCGTGGCGCAGCGTCGATTTCTTCGACGCGCATGCGTACCGGCTGACGGAGGCGGGCGAATGGGCGCGCTACGACGTGCCGACGCATGTCGAGGTCGGGTTCTGGGAAGGCTGGCTCGTGCTGGAGCCGCGCCTCGACTGGGATTGCGACGGCGTGCGCCACGCGGGCGGCTCGCTGCTCGCGATCCGCGAGCAGGCGTTTCTCGCCGGCGCGCGCGAATTCACGACGCTGTTCGCGCCGCGGCCGACGACGTCCGCCTGTACGTGGACGCACACGCGCACGACGCTGATCGCGAGCTGGCTCGACGACGTGCACAACCGCACGATGCTGTGGCAACCGCGGCAGGCCGACGACGGTGCGTGGACGTGGGACGCGCGGCCGTTCGACTGGCCAGGTGATGCACAGATCGACATCGAGCCCGTCGAATCGACGCTGAACGACGAGGTGTACGTCGATGTCGACACGTATCTCGATCCGCCCGAATGCTGGCTGGCCGATCTTGCCGATCGCGCGGACGATGCGCACGCGCGCCGCGTGCTGCTCGACCGGCCGCCGGTGCAGTTTGACGCCGCCGGGCTCGTCGTACGCCGCGCGAGCGCGCGCTCGCGCGACGGCACGGTGGTGCCGTACACGC
The DNA here is from genome assembly GCF_002959955.1 of Burkholderia sp. BE12. Taxonomy (NCBI): domain Bacteria; kingdom Pseudomonadati; phylum Pseudomonadota; class Betaproteobacteria; order Burkholderiales; family Burkholderiaceae; genus Burkholderia; species Burkholderia sp. BE12. Next base: position 27,971 of record NZ_PREY01000008.1, read on the forward strand.
TGATCGGGCCGCGCGATGCGCTCGACGCCCCGGAAGGCGGGGCGCGCGTCGCGCGGCCGTGCCTGCTGTCCGGCTATGGCGGCTTTGCGATTCCGAATCTGCCGGGCTACAGCGATGCGTTCGGCATCGGCTGGCTCGAACGCGGCGGCGTGATGGCGTTCGCGCACATCCGCGGCGGCGGCGAATTCGGGCCGCGCTGGCACGTCGACGCGCAGCGCGAACACCGGCAGCGTTCGTTCGACGATTTCATCGCGGTTGCCGAGGATCTGGCCGCGACCGGCGTGACGACCGCCGCGCAACTTGGGATCGAGGGCGGCAGCAACGGCGGACTGCTGGTCGCCGCGTGCATGATGCAGCGGCCGGAGCTGTTCGGCGCGGTGCTGTGCCGTGTGCCGCTGCTCGACATGCAGCGCTATCCGAAGCTGCACGCAGGCGCCGCATGGCTCGACGAATACGGCGACCCGGACGATCCGCGCGAAGGCGCGGCGCTGGCCGCGTATTCGCCGTATCACCGGGTGCGCGATGGTGTCGTGTATCCGCCGTTGTTGCTGACGACGTCGACCCGTGACGACCGCGTGCATCCCGCGCATGCACGCAAGATGGCTGCGCGCATGCGGGCGCTCGGTCACGAACGGGTGTGGTACTGGGAGAACACGGACGGCGGCCACGGCAGCGCCGACGATCTGGAACGCGCCGAGTCCGACGCGGCCGAATTCGGCTTCCTGTGGACCCATCTCGGGCCGGCGCCCGCGCGGCGCTGATCGCGCGAGGGCGCTTGCGCGATCAGCCGACGATCGCGACGACGGGCGTGTGGTCGGACGGCTGTTCCCACGTGCGCGGCGCGCGATCGACCTCGCACGACGCGCAGGACGACGCGAGCGCCGGCGACAGCAGGATGTGGTCGATGCGCAGCCCCGCGTTGCGGCGGAACGCCATCATCCGGTAGTCCCACCACGTGAAGGTCTTCTCGGGCTGCTCGAAGCGGCGGAACGCATCGACGAAGCCGAGTTCGATCAACTGCGCGAAGTGCGCGCGCTCCTGCGGCGACACGAGGTTCTGGCCCTCCCATTTCGCGGGATCGTGCACGTCGCGGTCTTCCGGTGCGATGTTGTAGTCGCCGAGCAGCGCGAGCTTCGGGTGACGCTGCAACTCGGTGCGCAGCCACGCCTGCAGTGCGTCGAGCCACTGCATCTTGTAGACGAACTTGTCGGAGTCGAGCGCCTGGCCGTTCGGGAAGTAGGCGGACACGATGCGCACGCCGTCGACCGTCGCGGCGATCACGCGCTGCTGCGGATCGTCGAAGCCCGGGATGTTGCGCACGATGTCCGATTCGTCGACGGCGAGCGTGTCGCGCGCGAGGATCGCGACGCCGTTGTAGGTCTTCTGGCCCGTGAACCAGCTGCGGTAGCCGGCGGCCTCGAGATCGGCGCGCGGGAATTTCTCGTCCGGCAGCTTCAGTTCCTGCAGGCACAGTACGTCGACTCGGCTTTGCGCGAGCCAGTCGAGCACATGCTGTTTGCGGACATTGAGCGAGTTGACGTTCCAGGTGGCGATTTTCATGAACGGGAGGGTGTGTGCGGCGTGAATGCGAAGGCCGCCATCTTACCGCGAGCATGGGGTGCGAACGCACGCGTCATGCAGCGTCGCGCACGTGTCGCGCATCGACGCCTGGGCAGTGGAAGTAGAAATTGTGACAAAAGTGTTGACGTGAGTACTTCCTCACCCTATAATTTATTTCTCTGACGCGGGGTGGAGCAGTCTGGCAGCTCGTCGGGCTCATAACCCGAAGGTCACAGGTTCAAATCCTGTCCCCGCAACCAAGCACACCAGACGATGTGCAGCGCAATTGACCGATGCGCACTTCGTCGGCAAAAAACCCGGCTTCGTGCCGGGTTTTTCGTTTTCTGCGCGCCGTTCAGCGCGCCGCCCACTCGACTGCCGCCTTCGCATGCAGCGCGGTCGTGTCGAACACCGGCAGCGGCGAGTCGTCCGCGCCGATCAGCAGCGTGATTTCCGTGCAGCCGAGGATCACGGCCTGGGCGCCGCGCTTCGCCAGTCCTTCGATGATCGACACGTACGTCGTGCGCGACGCCGCGTCGACGACGCCGTGGCACAGCTCGTCGTAGATGATGCGGTGCACGTCGTCGCGCCCGCTTTCATCCGGCACGAGCACCTCCATCCCGAACTTCCCGCGCAGCCGCTCCGCATAGAACGGCAACTCCATCGTGTAGCGCGTGCCGAGCAGGGCGACACGCTCGACGCCCGCGTCGCGCAGCGCGCTGCCGGTCGGATCGGCGATGTGCAGGAACGGCAGCGTCACCGCGGCTTCGATCGCGTCGTGCACGCGATGCATCGTATTGGTCGTCAGCACGACGAGATCGGCGCCGGCCGCTTCGAGCTGCCGTGCGGCATCGGCCATCCGTTCGCCGAGCGCTGCCCAGTCGTGCGTGCGCTGGAGCGCTTCGATTTCGGCGAAGTCGACCGTGACCAGCACGCTCTTTGCATTGTGGTGGCCGCCGTGCAATGCCTTCGAGTGGCGGTTGATCAGCCGATAGTACTCGGCCGACGATTCCCAGCTCATCCCGCCGATCAATCCGATCGTCTTCATTCATCACCTTGGCGTTTCGTGTGTCGCGGCAGACGAGTATAGGCGCCGCTGCCTAGGCCCGGCCGGTACGATCCGCGCAAAGCGGGCCGGTACGGCGCTGGCCGCCTGCAAGCCGCGTCAATCGATGCAGTGCGGCGCGATCGCGCGGATTTCGCTTTCGCATGCCGGCGCTCCGGTCCGCAAGTGGACGACGAGATCGCATGTCGTCGACGGACGGGTCAACATCAGGCAGGTGACCTCGGGCTGCGTCACGCGCGTCGTATGCCAGGTGTGAGGGCGCATCACCATGCCTGCTCCCGGAGCAATGCGGAATGCACGTAGCGTTGCCATGTCCGGTGTGCCATCCGGGGTCGAACAGGCGACGACATGGATGACCGTACCTGTCAGCGGGACGATGGCCTGCTCGGTGAGACGGTGTGTCTCGAGCGAGTTGATGCTCATGTCGCCATTGCGGTATCGCACCCAGAGAATTTCCGCCTTGTCCGATGTGCCCGGGTCGAATAGATGTTCGCGCCAGAAATCGGATGCCTGGCTCAGGAACACGGGTACGTTGCTGTCGATGCTGGGTGGCTTGCCCAGCATCGTGCCGTAGGGTGCGCACGCCTCGGGAGCGAGTTGCTGAATTGAAATGCGCTGTGCCATGCCCATGAGCGTCGCTCCGGATCAGATGTTGGAGGGGGATGTGTTGTCGGTGTCGGGGAGAAGGGCAAATTGCGGGCCGTTCGCAAGCGCAAAGTCGAGCATGACGGCGAGCGCCAGTCGAGCGATCGATTCCGGCAGGAGGGTATCCGGATTGCGGCGGTACGCGGCGATCAACGGCAGTGCGGGCACGCGGTGCGTGACCTTGAGCATTTGCAGTCGACCGGCTGCCAGTTCCTTCATGACGAACGCACTTGGCAATACGGCGATGCCGAAGCCGTCGACCACCATGTGGATGATCGCCGCGACCGACGACATGCAGTTGATCTGGGCGGTGGGTTCGCCGACCGACTCGAAGAGATCGACCAGGAACGTGTGCGGCAGGGAGTGGCGTGCGAATCCGATGATCGGGAATGCAGCGAGTTCCGCTTCTGAAAGTGCCTCGTCCGAGATGCTGAGCGACGGACTCGCGATCCAGCACATGGGCAGACTGCCGAGCATGATGCTGGACGCTTCCGCACCCGTGGCCGGTGTGGTCTGCAGGGCCACGTCGATGTGGCCGCTGGCAAGCTGGGCAACCAGGTGAGATGAAGTGTCGCCGGTCAGCTCGATGGTGAGATTCGGGTATTCGTCGCGTACGCGCCTGAGCAATTCGGGCAGCCACGTATGAATGATCGATTCCACCGCACCGAGCCTCAGCAGTCCTGAAATCTTCGACCGGTCGCCGACGCTCTCGAGCATGTTCTGATTCAGCTTGAGGATCTGTTCCGCGAAGGGGAGCGCCTTCGTGCCCACCTGGGTCAGCGTGACCTCTCGTGGTCCCCGGTCGAACAGCCGCACGCCCATTTCCTGCTCGAGGGCGGAAATGCGGCTCGATATGGCGGCCTGGGTCGCATGCATGCGTTCGGCAGTCAGGCGGAAGTTGCGCAGGCGGGCCAGCCAGACAAAGGTCTCGAGAAAACGCATGTTCATGTCGCACGCCCAACGCTGTGGGATTGAGCGGCAGTTTAACGCGATGCGTTTGCCGTTGTGGCGAGAAAAATTGTTGGCTCGATCATGGAAAATCTTGTCGGGTGAGGGCGGCCCCAATTGCACGAATCAGACCGGATCGGCTGCAGTGTTCGACGATTTTCCGATGATGGCCGTGCGACACGATAGATTTTATTTGTGGGCGACGAATGCAATTTGTTGTTGGACGCGGAATTTCGGCGATTGAACACTGGGCTGCATGCGGTCGGATGAGCGGACATCATCGCGACTGCGCCGTTCGATCACTTCGATACCGGAGTTGCCCCGTGAAGCCCAATTTTCCTCGCCTGCCGCTCGTCGGCACCGCCGTTCTACTCGTCGCGGCAAGTGTGCAAGCCCGCGCGGACAATCAGACCGTGGTGCTCGTCGGCCATGCTGCGCCGCTCACCGGGCAACTGGCGAACATGGGCAAGGACAGCGAGAATGCCGCCCGCCTCGCGATCGACGAAATCAACAGCCGGCATCCGGTCGTCGGCGGCAAGCCGGTACGCTTCCAGCTCGATTCGCAGGATGACGCGGCCGACCCGCGCACGGGCACGCAGATTGCCCAAAAGCTGGTCGACGACGGCGTCGTCGCGGTCGTTGGCGATATCAACTCAGGCGTGTCGATCCCGGCTTCCCGCATCTACCGCGATGCGAATGTTACGCAGATATCGCAGGGGTCGACGAATCCGGTCTTTACGCAGCAGGGGTACAAGACGGCGTTCCGCCTGGTGGCAACCGACGCGATGCAGGGGCCGGCCCTTGCCCGGTACGCAATCGGCACGCTTCACGCGACGCGCATCGCGGTCATCGACGATTCGACCGCTTACGGACAAGGCCTCGCGAACGAGTTCGAGCAGGCGGCGAAAGCGTCGGGTGCCCGGATCGTCACGCGCGAGGCGACGAACGACAAGGCGATCGACTTTCGTGCAATTCTGACGAAGGTCAAGGGTCTTCAGCCTGACGTGATCATGTACGGTGGATCGGACGCGACCGCGGGGCCACTGGTGAAGCAGGCCGCGAATCTGGGCATCCGGGCGCGCGTGCTCGGCGGAGACGGCGCATGCACCGACAAGATGGTCGGTCTGGCGGGGGATGCGATCGACAATCTCGTGTGTTCGGAGGCAGGGCTTCCGCTCTCGAAGATGCCGAAAGGGCAGGATTTCAGCAACCGCTATGTTGCCCGCTATCGAACGCGGATCGATGCGTACGCGCCCTTCGCTTACGATGCGGTGTATGTCATTTACGACGCAATCCAGCGCGCCGGGTCGATCGATCGGGCGAAGGTGCTCGCGGCGATGCCTTCGACGCAGTACGACGGTGTGACGGGGACGATCTCGTTTGACGCGCACGGCGACCTGAAGCATGCCGCGATTTCGATCTATCAGTTCAAGGATCGCAAGAAGACCGTGGCAGACGTGGTGCGTATGTAAGCCGGCCGTCGCGATTGAGGGGGGCAGCGGCACCGCAACGCGTGATGCCTGCCGATCGGCAGGCGCGAGGGCAGGCCATTGCCCCGGAAGTGAACGCCGGTACGGGGCGCGGCCAATGCCGGCGAATGTTGCATTCCCGGCGGCGGCCCGACGCGGTTGCACGGCGATCTTGAAACCGGAACTGTGTTTTTGTACAGTATCGGCACCGTGAACCCGACCACCATCCCGCCTGCCGATCCGCACGCGCTGCCGCCCGGCGACGCGCCGCCGCGCGCGCGCAAGATCATCCACTGCGACTGCGACTGCTTCTACGCATCGGTCGAGATGCGCGACGATCCGTCGCTGCGCAACCGGCCGCTCGCGGTCGGCGGCCGCCCCGACCAGCGCGGCGTGATCGCGACCTGCAACTACGAGGCGCGGCGCTACGGCGTGCATTCGGCGATGTCGTCGGCACTGGCGATGCGCAAGTGTCCGGACCTGCTGATCCTGCCGTCGGCGATGGACAAGTACCGCGCGGCGTCGCGGCAGATCATGGCGATCTATCGCGACTACACGCCCGACGTCGAGCCGCTGTCGCTCGACGAGGCGTACCTCGACGTCAGCGGGTCGGAGCGATGCCAGGGCAGCGCGACGCTGATTGCGCGCGAGATCCGCGAGCGCGTGCGCGACACGGTCGGCGTGACCGTGTCGGCGGGCGTCGCGCCGAACAAGTTCATCGCGAAGATCGCGTCCGACTGGAACAAGCCCGACGGGCTGTTCGTCGTGCGGCCGCACGAGATCGACGCGTTCGTCGCGGCGCTGCCGGTGCGCAAGCTGCACGGCGTGGGCAAGGTGACGGCCACGCGGCTCGACCGGCTCGGCATCCAGACTTGCGCGCAGTTGCGCGACTGGCCGCTGATCGACCTGCACCGCGAATTCGGCGCGTTCGGGCGGCGGCTGTACGAACTGTCGCGCGGGATCGACGAGCGGCCCGTGCAGGCCGATCAGGAGCGCAAGTCGGTCAGCGTCGAGACGACCTACGTGACCGACCTGACGACGCTCGAGCAATGCGCGGATGAAATCCGCCGCCTCGTCGTGCAGCTCGACGCGCGGATCGATCGTGCGGGCGCCGCGCGGTCGATCCGCAAGCTGTACGTGAAGATTCGCTTCGCCGATTTCCAGCGCACGACGGTCGAGTGCGTGGCCGACGCGACGAATGCCGAGACGGCCGTCACGCTGCTTGCGAAGGGGCTGTTGCGGCGCGCGCAGCCGGTGCGACTGCTCGGCGTCGGCGTGCGTATCGACGAGGACACGGCCGAGCGCCACGGGCAATTCCTGCTGTTCGACGACGAATCGTCCGCGCCATGAAAAAAGCACCGCCGAAGCGGTGCCTGTCGATGCTGCCGGTGCGGCCGGGCGACGCGCTCAGTGCGCGGGCGCGGCCATCCCGTTGTGGCGCAGCAGCGCGTCGATCTGCGGCTCGCGGCCGCGGAACGCCTTGAACGACTCCATCGCCGGACGGCTGCCGCCGACCTCGAGGATTTCGCGGCGATAGCGCGTGCCGGTTGCCGCGTCGAGCACGCTGCCGCTGGCGGCGGCCGCTTCCTCGAACGCCGCGTACGCATCGGCCGACAGCACTTCGGCCCACTTGTAGCTGTAGTAGCCGGCCGCGTAGCCGCCCGCGAAGATATGGCTGAACGTGTTCGGCCAGCGCGAGAACGCCGCCTGCGGGATCACGTGATAGCGCTCGTTGATCTCGCGCGCGAATGCGGTCACGCCGGTGGCGCCGGCCGGGTCGAAGTCGACGTGCAGCAGCATGTCGAACATCGAGAACACGATCTGGCGCAGCGTGCCGAGCCCGCTCTGGAAGTTCTTCGCGGCGATCATCTTGTCGAACAGCTCGCGCGGCAGCGCGGCGCCCGTATCGACGTGCGACGACATCGACGACAGCACGTCCCATTCCCAGCAGAAGTTTTCCATGAACTGCGACGGCAGTTCGACCGCATCCCATTCGACGCCGTTGATGCCCGACACGCCGAGTTCGTCGACGCGCGTGAGCATGTGGTGCAGCCCGTGGCCGAATTCATGGAACAGCGTGATGACCTCGTCGTGCGTGAAGCACGCGGGCTTGCCGCCGACCGGCGCGGAGAAGTTGCAGGTCAGGTACGCGACGGGCGTCTGCACGTCGCTGCCGCGCTTCGCGCGCGAACGTGCGTCGTCCATCCACGCGCCGCCGCGCTTGCCTTCGCGCGCGTACAGGTCGAGATAGAACTGCGCGACGAGCGAGCCGTCGCGATTCTCGACGCGGAAGAAGCGCACGTCCTTGTGCCATACCGGCGCGTCGTCCGGCTTGATCTTCACGCCGAACAGCGTCTCGGTGACGGTGAACAGGCCCTTCAGCGCGGCCGGTTCCGGGAAGTACTGCTTGACCTCGTTTTCCGAGAACGCATAGCGCTGCTGGCGGAGCTTTTCGGCCGCGTATGCGACGTCCCACGGCGCGAGTTCGGCGAGGCCGAGTTCCTTCGCGGCGAACGTGCGCAGCTCGTCCCAGTCCTTGTCCGCGTGCGGGCGTGCGCGCGTCGCGAGATCCTCGAGGAACGCGATCACCTGCTGCGGCGATTCGGCCATCTTCGGCGCGAGCGATACTTCGGCGAAGTTGCGATAGCCGAGCATCTGCGCCTCTTCGCGGCGCAGCTTCAGCGCGTCGGCGACGATCGCCGTGTTGTCCCATTCGGCCTTGCCGTCGCCGTACTGCGGCCCGAGTTCCGATGCGCGGGTCGCATAGGCGCGGTAGAGCGTCTCGCGCAGCGCGCGGTTGTCGGCGTATTGCAGCACCGGGAAGTACGACGGGAAATGCAGCGTGAATTTCCAGCCTTCCTTGCCGTCCTTCTGGGCAGCTTCGCGGGCGGCTTCAATCGCGTCGCCGGGCAGGCCGGCCAGCTCGGCTTCGTCCTTGGCGAAGTACGCGTACGCGTTGGTCGCGTCGAGCACATGATCGGAGAACGCCTTCGACAGCGCGGCCTGCTGTTCCTGCAGTTCCGCGAAGCGCGGCTTCTGGTCCTCGGGCAGCTCGGCGCCCGACAGGCGGAAGTCGCGCAGCGCATTGTCGAGGATCTTCTTGCGCTCGGCGGACAGCGTCGCGTATTCGGCGCTCGCGGCGATCGCCTTGTATTTTTCGTACAGCGCGAGGTTCTGGCCGACGCTCGACCAGAACTCGGTCACGCGCGGCAGGTTTTCACCGTAGGCAGCCCGCAGTTCGGGCGTGTCGGCGACTGCGTTCAGGTGGCCGACGATGCCCCATGCGCGGCCGAGCGGCTCCGTGGCCTGCTCGACCGTCTCGACCACGGTGGCCCAGGTCGACGGCGTCTCGCTCGCGCTCGCCGCTTCGACCGCGCGGCTGGCGGCAGCGAGCAGCGTGTCGAGCGCGGGCGTCACATGCTCCGGCCGGATCTCGCCGAAACGGGGCAGGCCGGAGAAGTCGAGGAGCGGATTGGTATTGGCGCTGGCGGACATAAGACTCCCTGTCTGTTGCCGGATGAACCGGGATGAAAAGGGTAACGGCGGCGGGGCGCGAACGCGCCCGATATCAATATTATTGGGGCGCCTCGCGCGCTTTCCAATCGTTAGTTTCTAACGGTGCGATTGACGCAGGGTCGGATGCGCGGTGTCGGGCGTGCCGGCTGGCGCGATGCGGCTGCGCGATTGCGGCTGGCGAGGCGCCGGCGCACGGAACCGCGCGCCGGCTGAGCGGGTGGGGCGTCAGGCTGCGGCGGCAGCGGCGCGTTCGGCGGATTCGATCGTGTTGATCAGCAGCATCGTGATGGTCATCGGGCCGACGCCGCCCGGCACCGGCGTGATGTAGCCGGCGACTTCCTTCACGCCCGTGAAATCGACGTCGCCGCACAGCTTGCCCGCGTCGTCGCGGTTCATGCCGACGTCGATCACCGTCGCGCCCGGCTTCACCATGTCGGCGGTCAGGATGTTGCGCTTGCCGACCGCGGCGACCACGATGTCGGCCTGACGCGTATGCGCGGCGAGGTCGCGCGTCTTGCTGTGGCAGATCGTCACGGTCGCGCCGGCGTCGAGCATCATCATCGCCATCGGCTTGCCGACGATGTTCGAGCGGCCGATCACGACCGCGTTCGCGCCTTGCAGCGCAATGCCGTGCGCTTCGAACATCTTCATCACGCCGTACGGCGTGCACGGGCGGAACAGCGGCTTGCCGGTCATCAGCGCACCGGCGTTCGCGACGTGAAAGCCGTCGACGTCCTTCTCCGGCGCGATCGCCTCGATCACCTTGTGGCTGTCGATATGCGCGGGCAGCGGCAGCTGGACCAGGATGCCGTGGATCTTCGGGTCGCGGTTCAGTTCGTCGATGCGCGCGAGCAGGTCGGCTTCCGACAGCGTGGCCGGGTACGCATCCTTCAGCGAGAAGAAACCGTTGTCCTCGCATGCCTTGATCTTGTTGCGCACGTAGACTTCGCTCGCCGGGTTGGCGCCGACGAGGATCACCGCGAGACCGGGCTGGTGGCCGCGTGCGGTCAGCGCGGCGGCGCGTTCGGCGGCCTGACCGCGCAAGGTCTTCGAAAGGGCGTTGCCGTCGATGAGGAGGGCTGTCATGGTGGTGGGTTCTGCCGGGAAGTTGGAATGCGGGCGTACGGCGCCCGAAGCGCCGTAGCAAAGCACGTAATTATACCGTTCGCCTGCCGCCGTCCGACAGCGAATCAACGGGAAGCGTCATGGCCGCGGCGCTCGTGCGCCGGGAGGAACGGCTGCCGCCGCGCGAGTGGGCCGCATCGCGCGGGGCGGAAAACACCGGTTGCGGGCCGGGCGGGCAGCGCCGCCGCGGCCGGGGAACATGCTCAGGCCTGTTTCTTCGACAGCGCGAGGCGCAGCAGATCGGCCACCGTGTTGACGTTGAGCTTTTCCATGATGTTCGCCCGGTGCGCCTCGACGGTCTTGATGCTGATGCCGAGGTCGTCGGCGATCTGCTTGTTCAGGCGGCCCGCGATGATCCGCTCGAGCACCTGCTGCTCGCGCGCGGTCAGCTTCGACAGCCGTTCGCTCGCGGCACGCTGCTCCTGGACGCTCTTGCTTTCGCTTCGGGCCTTGTCGAGCATCCGCTCGACGAGCTTGCGCAGCTCGGCTTCGTCGAACGGTTTCTCGATAAAGTCCATCGCACCCTTTTTCATCGTCGACACGGCCATCGGCACGTCGCCGTGACCGGTGACGAAGATGATCGGCAGCGCGGCATTGTCGGCGATGAGGCGTTCCTGCAATTCGAGGCCGCTCATGCCCGACATCCGCACGTCGAGGATCAGGCAAGCGATCTGGCCGGCCTGCTGCGCCGGCTGGTACGCATCGAGGAACTGCTCGGAGCTCGAGAAGCATTGAACGCGATAGCCGTTCGCCTCCAGCAGCCAGCGCAGCGAGTCCCGTACGGCCTCGTCGTCGTCGACGACAAAGACGGTTTCCTGAGTGGTGGTGACAGGGCTATTCATAGTTCTCCCGTAACGGTATGTGATGCCGATGCCTCGCGCCCCCCTTGGCCGAGATCAGCGGGTTCCCCAATGGGCAGACTGCAGTGGAACGTCGCGCCGGAAATGCGGCCATCCGGCTCGACGTTGTTGACCACCCACAGACGCCCCCGATGCGATTCGATGATCGAACGGCAGATGTTCAGCCCCATGCCCATGCCATCGGACTTGGTGCTGTAAAACGGTTCGAACAGGCGCTCGGCGGTCGCTTCGTCGACGCCCGGGCCCTGGTCAATCACACGGATGTCGACGAAGCCCGCATCGATGTCGGCGACGACGCGGATCACGCCGTCCACCGACGCCGGCTTCACGTCGGCCATCGCCTCGGCTGCGTTCTTCATCAGGTTCATCAGCACCTGTTCGATCAGCACGGGGTCGACATAAATAATAGGCATTCTTGCGAGGATTTCCGTGACGATCCGTATCCTGCGCTTTCTGGCCTCGATTTCGGCGAGCCCGACCGCGTCGGCGACGATGTCCGCGACCCGCGCCGGCTGGCGCTTCGGCTCGCTGCGCTTCACGAATTCGCGGATCCGCTTGACGATCATCCCGGCGCGCAGCGCCTGCTGCGCGGTCTTTTCCAGCGCGGGCTGCAGCGTCTCGGGCGTGCCGCGGCCGCTCTTCACGAGCGCGAGCGTGCCCGAGCAGTAGTTGTTGATCGCGGCGAGCGGCTGATTCAATTCGTGAGCAATCGACGACGCCATTTCACCCATCGTCATCAATCGGCTCGTGAACTGCAGCTTTTCTTCCTGCTGGTGCGCGAGTTCCTGCGCCTTCTTGCGGGTCGTGATGTCGGTCGCGATCTGCATCTGCGCGAGATGGCCGTCCACCCACTGGATGTACTGGCGGCGCACCTCGAACCACTTCTGGATGCTCTCGACGTACACTTCCTGCGCATCGGCCGTGCTGCTCGTCAGCGCGGCGGCCGGCAGGCCCGCGAACGCGTCGACCATGTCGATCGAGTCGGACGACGCCTGCGCGCGGTCGAAGCCGCCGCCGGACAGTTCGAGGTGGCCGTCCGGGCGAATCCCGAACAGGTGGCGGTAGTAGCGGTTCGCGAACAGCAGCTCGGCTTCGTCGGCGGCGAGCACCGACACCGCGGCGTCGAGGCTTTCGAGCACCGTCGTGAAGCGTTCGTGCGCGGCCGCGAGCTCTTCGCGCGCGCGCTTCGGCTCGGTGATGTCGGTCATCGACGACATCCAGCCGGTCTGGCGGCCCGAACTGTCGATCAGCGGCGACACGTACAGGCGCGCATGGAACAGCGTGCCGTTCTTGCGCCGCACGCGCAGCTCGAAGCCCGAGCTCGGCGCCTTGCCGCGCAGCGTCATGTCGAGCTGGCGCTGCATTTCCGGGTATGCGTCGCGCGGCCAGTACGGGAACGGCGCGACCTTGCCGACGAGATCGGTTTCGTCCCAGCCGGTCATCCGGCAGAACGCGGGGTTCACGTGCGTGATGCGGCCATGCATGTCGAGCACGCGCATGCCGATCAGCACCGAGTTTTCCATCGCGCGGCGGAAGAACGCTTCCGCATACAGCGCCTGCTGCGCCTCGAAGCGCTGGCGCGTGTGCTTCCACAGGCTCCAGAGGCTCCACAGCACGAAGCAGGACAGGCCGGCGACCAGCCACACGAGCGTGTTGTTGGTCAGGTTCGTGAGTTGCGGGAACGCGTACACGCGCACCGTCAGCCCCTGGCCGGGCGGGTCGAGCGGGAGATCGTAGTGCGAGTCGCGCGGCAGGCGCGGGCGCGTCGACGTGGACGACAGTTCGCGATTGTTCGAATCGGTGATCGAGATCTTGTACTTCGACGACAGTTCCTGCGGGATGTCGTGCTTCAGGATGCCCTCGACGGAGAACACCGCGGCGATCGAGCCGAGATATTCGCGGTCGCCGCGCATCACGGGCGTCTGCAACGTGATGAAGCCGTTGCCGAAGTCGTCGTAGATCAGCGGCGAATAGGCCTGGCGGCGCGTGCTGCGCGCCTCGTCGTACGCACCGCGCACGGCGTCCTGCATCTGCGCGTCGCCGGGCTTCGCGAGCCGCTGGCCGAGCAGCGGCGGATGCACGGCCGGCCAGCGCTGCACGCCCGGCGCCGTGTACCAGTTCAGGTAGAGGATTTCCGGATGCGTCTGCATCACGTCGGCGACGGCCATCTGGAACGCGTTCTGGTCGAGGCGGCCGGATGCGAGGTCGCGCGACAGCGCCTGCAACTGTTCCTGCGCGCCCGTCATCGACAGGCGGATCTGCTGCTGGGCCCACGCGACGTTGCGAAAGAGGGTGTCTTCCTGCTGCTGCTGTTCGCGCCGGTTGAGGCTCCACAGGATGAGGCTCATCACGACGAGGAACACCAGGATCGACAGCAGCGGCGTCAGCAAATAGGAGTTGGACCACCACGGTCCGTGGTGCCAACGGGACGGCTGCGACTCCGCCGGCGGGCCCGGCGGTCGCGCCGAGCGTGCGAAAAGCCGATCGGTCAACATGGCAGGATTGTAGCGCAGCGCAATACATGGAAAACCTATACCGGATATGTTGAACGGAAACGGTTTTGTTCCGACGAGACGGGCTGCGGAGCCCTGAAATATAGGTGCAGCGCAGCAATATTTCGTATGGTGAGAAAAGATCTCACGATTCGAAAATTTTGTTGCGCAGGCCCGTCCACGCTCATTACAATCCGTCGGAGCTTGCCCGCAGCCGGCCGCGTCGCGACGTCTGCACGAGAGCGATCCTCACATTCCAGGACCCAGGAGACGAGAATGTCCGCTGTACCGAACGAAGTGATGAAATATGTCGCCGCCGAACGTGACGACGACCCGCAAGAAACCGTCGAGTGGCTCGAGTCGCTCGATGGCGTGATCTCCTCCGTGGGCACCGGCCGTGCGCATTACCTGATCGAAAAGCAGATCGAATTCGCCCGCATGCACGGCGAACACCTGCCGTTCTCCGCCAATACCCCGTACATCAACACGATTCCGCTCGAAGCCCAGGCGAAGATTCCGGGCGACCAGGACATCGAGCACCGCATCCGTTCGTACACGCGCTGGAACGCGCTGGCGATGGTGCTGCGCGCAGGCAAGGACACCAACGTCGGCGGCCACATCGCGTCGTTCGCGTCGGCCGCGACGCTCTATGACGTCGGCTACAACCACTTCTGGCACGCGGCGTCCGACCAGCACGGCGGCGATCTCGTGTTCGTGCAGGGCCACTCGTCGCCGGGCGTATACTCGCGCGCGTTCCTGCTCGGCCGCCTGAAGGAAGAGCAGCTCGACAACTTCCGCCAGGAAGTCGACGGCAAGGGCATTTCGTCGTACCCGCACCCGTGGCTGATGCCGGACTTCTGGCAGTTCCCGACCGTGTCGATGGGTCTCGGCCCGATCATGGCGATCTACCAGGCACGCTTCATGAAGTACCTGGAGTCGCGCGGCATCGCGAAGACGGAAGGCCGCAAGGTATGGGCGTTCCTCGGCGACGGCGAGACGGACGAGCCGGAATCGCTCGGCGCGATCGGCATGGCGAGCCGCGAGAAGCTCGACAACCTCGTGTTCGTGATCAACTGCAACCTGCAGCGTCTCGACGGCCCGGTGCGCGGCAACGGCAAGATCATCCAGGAACTCGAATCGGAATTCCGCGGCGCCGGCTGGAACGTGATCAAGGTCATCTGGGGCAGCCGCTGGGATGCGCTGTTCGCCCGCGACAAGACGGGTGCGCTGATGCGCCGGATGATGGAATGCGTCGACGGCGAATACCAGACGTACAAGTCGGAGTCGGGCGCGTTCGTTCGCGAGCACTTCTTCAACACGCCTGAACTGAAGGCGCTCGTCGCCGACTGGTCGGACGACGACATCTGGGCGCTGAACCGCGGCGGCCACGATCCGCACAAGATCTACGCGGCGTTCCACGAAGCCACCAACACGAAGGGCGCGCCGACCGTCATCCTCGCGAAGACCATCAAGGGCTACGGGATGGGCGAGTCGGGCCAGGCGATGAACATCACGCACCAGCAGAAGAAGCTGCCGGTCGAGCAACTGAAGAAGTTCCGTGACCAGTTCCGCCTGCCGATCACCGACGAGCAGATCGCCGACGTGCCGTACCTGAAGTTCGAGGAAGGCTCGAAGGAACTCGAATACATGCGCCAGAAGCGCATGGACCTCGGCGGCTACCTGCCGCACCGCCGCGAGAAGGCGACGTCGCTGCCGGTGCCGGCGCTCGACGCGTTCGAGCCGCTGCTGAAGGGCACGGGCGAAGGCCGCGAGATCTCGACGACGATGTCGTTCGTGCGGATCCTGAACATCCTCCTGAAGGACAAGGCGCTCGGCAAGCGCATCGTGCCGATCGTCCCGGACGAATCGCGTACGTTCGGCATGGAAGGCCTGTTCCGCCAGATCGGTATCTGGAACCAGGAAGGCCAGAAGTACGTGCCGGAGGATTCCGACCAGCTGATGTTCTACAAGGAATCGCAGACGGGCCAGATCCTGCAGGAAGGCATCAACGAAGCGGGCGGCATGTGCGACTGGATCGCGGCGGCGACGTCGTATTCGACGCACGGCGAGATCATGGTGCCGTTCTACATCTTCTATTCGATGTTCGGCTTCCAGCGGATCGGCGACCTCGCATGGGCCGCGGGCGACATGCGTTCGCGCGGCTTCCTGCTGGGCGGCACGGCGGGCCGTACGACGCTGAACGGCGAAGGCCTGCAACACGAAGACGGTCACTCGCTGCTGTGGGCGGCATCGGTGCCGAACTGCGTGAGCTACGACCCGACGTTCGGCTATGAACTCGCGGTGATCGTCCAGGACGGCCTGCGCCGCATGGTGCAGGACCAGGAAGACGTGTACTACTACATCACGGTGATGAACGAGAACTACGAGCACCCGGCGATTCCGCAGGGCGAGCACGTGGCGGCCGACATCATCAAGGGCATGTACGCGTTCAAGAAGGCCGACGCCGACAAGAAGGCGCCGCGCGTCCAGCTGCTCGGCGCGGGCACGATCTTCAACGAAGTGATCGCGGCTGCCGACCTGCTGAAGAACGACTGGGGCGTCGCCGCCGACCTGTGGAGCGTGCCGAGCTTCACCGAGCTCGCGCGCGAAGGCCATCAGGTCGAGCGCTGGAACCTGCTCCATCCGACCGAGGAGCGTCGCCTGTCGCACGTGCAGAAGTGCCTGAAGGACACGCAGGGCCCGGTCATCGCATCGACCGACTACGTCCGTGCGCTGGTCGACCAGATCCGCGGCCAGATCGATCGCCGCTTCGTCGTGCTGGGCACCGACGGCTTCGGCCGTTCGGACACCCGCGAGAAACTGCGTCACTTCTTCGAGGTCGACCGTCACTGGGTCACCGTCGCCGCGCTCAACGCGCTGGCCGACGAAGGCACGATCGAGCGCAAGGTGGTCGCGGACGCGATCGCCAAGTACAACCTCGATCCGTCCAAGCCCAACCCGATGACCGTTTAACGCACACGCCGTGTGATGCCGCGCGCCGCTCCCGCGAGGAGCGCGCGCAGCCATGGAGACAGAAACAGATGAGTCAAGCGATCGAAGTGAAGGTGCCGGATATCGGCGATTACAAGGACGTGCCGGTCATCGAGATCGGCGTGAAGGTCGGCGATACGGTCGAGCCCGAGCAGTCGCTCGTCACGCTCGAGTCGGACAAGGCGACGATGGACGTGCCGAGCCCGGTGGGCGGCGTCGTGAAGGAAATCAAGGTCAAGGTCGGCGATTCCGTGTCGGAAGGTTCGCTGATCGTCCTGCTCGAAGGCGGCGCGGCCGCCCAGGCGAACGGCGCGGCTGCACCGGCCGCGGCTCCGGCTCCGGCTCCGGCCGCCGCTCCGGCACCGGCAGCAGCGCCGGCACCGGCCGCCGCGGCGCCCGCTGCCGCACCGGCAGCGTCCGGCGGCACGCTCGAAGTGAAGGTGCCC
Organism: Burkholderia sp. BE12; assembly: GCF_002959955.1. Taxonomy (NCBI): domain Bacteria; kingdom Pseudomonadati; phylum Pseudomonadota; class Betaproteobacteria; order Burkholderiales; family Burkholderiaceae; genus Burkholderia; species Burkholderia sp. BE12. Next base: position 45,089 of record NZ_PREY01000008.1, read on the forward strand.
GACATCGGCGACTACAAGGACGTGCCGGTGATCGAGATCGGCGTGAAGGTCGGCGACACGGTCGAGAAGGAGCAGTCGCTCGTCACGCTCGAGTCGGACAAGGCGACGATGGACGTGCCGAGCCCGGCTGCCGGCGTCGTGAAGGACATCAAGGTGAAGGTGGGCGATTCGGTGTCGGAAGGCACGCTGATCGTGCTGCTCGAAGCCGCCGGCGCACCGGCTGCCGCTGCGCCGCAGGCCAGCGCACCGGCTCCGGCCGCGGCCGCTCCGGCGCCCGCCGCTGCACCCGCGAAGGCCGCGCCGGCACCGGCCGCCGCGCCGTCCGGCGAATACCGCGCCAGCCACGCATCGCCGTCGGTCCGCAAGTTCGCGCGTGAACTCGGCGTCGAAGTCTCGCGCGTGCAGGGCTCGGGTCCGAAGGGCCGCATCACGAAGGACGACGTCACGGGCTTCGTGAAGGGCGTGATGACGGGCCAGCGTGCGGCACCGGCCGCGGCAGCCGCACCGGCAGGCGGCGGCGAGCTGAACCTGCTGCCGTGGCCGAAGGTCGACTTCTCGAAGTTCGGCCCGTTCGAGGCGAAGCCGCTGTCGCGCATCAAGAAGATCTCGGGCGCGAACCTGCATCGCAACTGGGTGATGATCCCGCACGTCACGAACAACGACGAAGCGGACATCACCGAGCTCGAAGCGCTGCGCGTCCAGTTGAACAAGGAACACGAAAAGGCGGGCGTGAAGTTCACGATGCTCGCGTTCGTGATCAAGGCGGTCGTCGCCGCGCTGAAGAAATTCCCGACCTTCAACGCGAGCCTCGACGGCGACAACCTCGTGTTCAAGCAGTACTTCCACGTCGGTTTCGCGGCCGATACGCCGAACGGCCTCGTCGTGCCGGTGATTCGCGATGCGGACAAGAAGGGCCTCGTCGACATCGCGAAGGAAATGAGCGACCTGTCGAAGGCCGCGCGCGAAGGCAAGCTGAAGCCGGACCAGATGCAGGGCGGCTGCTTCTCGATTTCGTCGCTCGGCGGGATCGGCGGGACGAACTTCACACCGATCATCAACGCGCCGGAAGTGGCGATCCTCGGGTTGTCGCGCGGCCAGATGAAGCCGGTGTGGGACGGCAAGCAGTTCGTGCCGCGGCTCATGCTGCCGCTGTCGCTGTCGTATGACCATCGCGTCATCGATGGCGCCGAAGCCGCGCGTTTCAATGCGTATCTCGGGGCGTTGCTCGGGGATTTCCGTCGCATCATTCTTTGATGAGCGGGGTGGGGCTCGCGGGGGCGTGGTTTGGTTTTTGTTGTTGTTCTCCACGCCGTCGTCGTCGTTGAACCTGTTGTGCTAACGGTCTATTAGCGTCGCCCCTGCGCGGGGCGGCGGTCACTTTTCTTTGTCTTCCAAAGAAAAGTAACCAAAAGAAAGGCGCGTCCTTGGGCGGACGGCAAAGGTGGTCCTGCCCAAGCTCGCGGTCTTTCGCCGGCCGTCGTCAGGTTCTCTCGCGGGTTCCTCCCCCTCTGTCTGCAGTCAATCAAGAAGGGGACAGTCATGAGTCTCATCGAAGTCAAGGTTCCGGATATCGGCGATTTCAGCGGCGTCGATGTCATCGAAGTCAACGTCAAACCCGGCGACGTGATCGAAAAAGAGCAAACGCTCATCACGCTCGAATCCGATAAAGCCTCCATGGAAGTGCCCAGCGACGTCGCCGGCACCGTCAAGGAAGTCAAGGTCAAAGCCGGCGAGAAAGTCTCGCAAGGCACCATCATCGCCATCGTCGAAGCCTCGGCAGGCGCAGCCGCACCCGCACCCGCGAAAGCGCCCGAAGCGCCGAAGGCTGCGCCGGCTCCGGCCGCGGCCGCTCCGGCACCCGCGCCGCAAGCCGGCAGCTATGGCGGCGCCGCCGACATCGAGTGCGACATGCTCGTGCTCGGCGCCGGCCCCGGCGGCTACTCGGCTGCGTTCCGCGCAGCCGATCTCGGCATGAAGACCGTGCTCGTCGAACGCTATTCGACGCTCGGCGGCGTGTGCCTGAACGTCGGCTGCATCCCGTCGAAAGCGCTGCTGCACACGGCGCTCGTGATCGACGAAGCCGCGGCGCTCGCGTCGCACGGCATCTCGTTCGGCAAGCCGGAGGTCGATCTCGACAAGCTGCGCGACTTCAAGGGCGGCGTCGTCAAGAAGCTGACGACGGGCCTCGCCGGCATGGCGAAGGCACGCAAGGTTGAAGTCGTCACGGGCGTCGGTGCATTCGTCGATCCGTATCACATGGAAGTGCAGGGCGAAAACGGCAAGAAGGTCGTCAAGTTCAAGCAGGCGATCATCGCCGCGGGCTCGCAGGCCGTGAAGCTGCCGTTCATGCCGGAAGATCCGCGTGTCGTCGATTCGACGGGCGCGCTCGAACTGCGCCAGCTGCCCAAACGCATGCTCGTGATCGGCGGCGGCATCATCGGCCTCGAAATGGCGACGGTGTACGCGACGCTCGGCGCCGAGATCGACGTCGTCGAAATGATGGACGGCCTGATGATGGGCGCCGACCGCGATCTCGTGAAGGTCTGGGAAAAGTACAACGCGAAGCGCTTCGGCAACGTGATGCTGAAGACCAAGACGGTCGGCGCGGAAGCGAAGGAAGACGGCATCTACGTGAAGTTCGAGGGCGAGAAGGCGCCCGCGGAAGCGCAGCGCTACGACCTCGTGCTGGTCGCGGTGGGCCGCAGCCCGAACGGCAAGAAGATCGGTGCCGACAAGGCCGGCGTCGCGGTCACGGATCGCGGCTTCATCGACGTCGACAAGCAGATGCGCACGAACGTGCCGCACATCTTCGCGATCGGCGATATCGTCGGCCAGCCGATGCTCGCGCACAAGGCCGTGCATGAAGGCCACGTCGCCGCGGAAGCCGCGCACGGCGAAAAGGCGTACTTCGACGCACTGCAGATCCCGTCGGTGGCCTACACCGATCCGGAAGTGGCGTGGGCCGGCAAGACCGAAGACCAGTGCAAGGCCGAGGGCATCAAGTACGGCAAGGCCGTGTTCCCGTGGGCCGCTTCGGGCCGCGCGATCGCGAACGGCCGCGACGAAGGCTTCACGAAGCTGATCTTCGACGAGGAAACCCATCGCGTGATCGGTGGGGCCATCGTCGGCCTGAACGCGGGCGACCTGATCAGCGAAGTGTGCCTCGCCGTGGAGATGGGCGCGGACGCGGAAGACATCGGCAAGACGATCCATCCGCACCCGACGCTCGGCGAATCGGTCGGCATGGCCGCCGAGCTGTACGAAGGCGTCTGTACCGACTTGCCGCCGCAGCGCAAGAAGTAACGCGATCGGCCCGGCACCCCAAGTGCCGGCCAAAAAAAACGCCGCCGCCCGGGCAAACCGGGCGGCGGCGTTTTTTTTGCGCGGCGTGCGACAGGCGATCGATCGGAACGGGCGGTTTGCTGCTCCCGCGCGCGTTCTTGCGCCAGAAACGAAAAAGCCGCGCTGGGCGCGGCTCTTTCAGGAGCAGGGGACGCTTACGCGGCCGGCTTGCTCGAACGACGTGCGGCAGCGGCGGTTGCAGCCTTCGTTGCGACGGCAGCAGCAGCGTTGAAGTTCGTTTCGGCGATTTCGACGGCTTGCTTCGTGGCCTTCTGAACCGTTTCGTACGTGGTGTTCGCAGCGTTCAGTGCCGACTTCAGTGCGGCGACAGCCGTTTCCGAACCGGCCGGGGCGTTCTTCGCGACGTTGTCGACGAGTGCCTGGACCTTCTTGTTCTGCTCTTCGAACTGCGCTTCGGCAACCTTCGCGAACTCGGCTTGCGTCGACGATGCGATTTCGTACAGGTGACGGCCGTACGACAGCACCTTTTCCGCGACCGGCTGCGACAGGCTCGCTTGCAGCGCGATCAGTTCCTGCGCGTCCTTCACCGACAGCAGACGCTGTGCGTTTTCCTGGCCCTCGGCCAGCGTCGACTTCACGACCTGAAGGTTGAGTTCGATCAGCTTTTCGACGCCTTCGAACGCCTTGGTCGTCAGACCGAACAGGCTTTCGAGGTTGGCTTTTTGGGCGGCGGCGATTTGCTCGGGGGTCAGCAAGGACATGTCAAGCTCCTGAAAAGCGATCACGTCGATCGCAGAAATAAAGGGCACTACACTGGGGAACTTCGGCGCCGCGTGCTTTGTGCAACGCAGCAATGAGGCCTATTTTAGGGCAGAGAAAACGGATGTCAAGTATTTTTTGTGCGTTGCACAATCACGACAAATTATCGATAAAACAACGAGTTATCGCGGTCGTCCGGAATCGGTTTCAGGCACGTTCCCACATGGTGCGCACGGCGGCGGGGCAAGCGCGCCGCACCATGATCATGCGCAGGTAAACCTGACAGGCCCATGGAACGTTATCCTTCTGTTCCTGTCGAAAAACGCGCCGTTTCGATGCGCGTGCCGTGGCGACGTGCCGCCGCCACGGGTCGAGGCCGGCGCCTTTGGCATGCCGAGCACCGGATACGTACTTTCCCCGCTTTAAATCGTCTCCGAAGTGACGTTATCTCAATTAACCGTGTGTAATCGGGAGACGGGCGCTGTCGGGCAGGGCATCCCATGGATTTTTTCAATGGGTGCGCAAGGGTCGATTGGCCGGAGGTTGGCCGACTCTTACATTCCGGTTTAAAGACGATCGGTAAGTGCCTAATATTGCTCTTTTTTTCAGCTTTAACTACACTTGCGGAAACCTCCCGCCCGCTTTGTCCAGACCCCAATGAAAGCCGAATCGTTTTCACCGCGCAGATTGTTGCAGAGCATGACGCTCGGCACGGCTGTGTCGGTCGCAGTCGCGTTGCTCGCGACCACCGCGTCCGTCACGCCTGCTGACGCCTTCGCCGCCACTGCGAAGACCCAAGCCGCCAAGAAAAAAGCCGTCGCTCCTGCTTCGTCAGCGAAGAAGAAGTCGGCCAAGGCGAGCTCCGACAACTCCGCGAAGGTCGCCGCGGCCGATGCGCCGCGCGCGAAAGCGTCGCGAAAGCGCATGACGCTCGCGGCGAACGGCGTGCATGGCGGCCATCGCGGCGCGGTGCGCAAGGTCGCGTTCCAGCCGCGCCGTCCGACGGTCGGCCAGGCATTCGGCCTGCACGACACGCCCGACGCGCTCGCGCTGCGCTCCAGCGTCGCGTACGTCGTCGACCAGAATTCCGGCGAGCCGCTGTTCGACAAGAATTCGCACGCGGTCGTGCCGATCGCGTCGATCTCGAAGCTGATGACGGCCATGGTCGTGCTCGACTCGAAGTCGCCGATGACCGACCCGCTCGAAGTCACCGACGAAGACCGCGACTACGAGAAGGGCACGGGCTCGCGCCTGTCGGTCGGCTCGGTATTGTCGCGCGAGGACATGCTGCACATCGCGCTGATGGCGTCGGAAAACCGCGCGGCCGCCGCGCTGTCGCGTTACTACCCGGGTGGCCGTCCGGCGTTCATCGCGGCGATGAACGCGAAGGCGAAGTCGCTCGGCATGACCGATACGCACTTTGAGAATTCGACCGGCCTGTCGAGCTCGAACGTGTCGAGCGCGCGCGACCTCGTGAAGATGGTCAATGCGGCGTACCAGTACCCGATGATCCGCCAGTTCTCGACCGATCGCACCTACGAGGTGTACACGGGCAAGCGTAACCTGGTCTACAACAGCACCAACGCGCTGATCCGCGGCAACGGCTCGTGGGACATCGGCCTGCAGAAGACGGGCTTCATCAACGAAGCGGGCGAATGCCTCGTGATGCAGGCAACGATCCACGGCCGGCCGATGGTGATGGTGCTGCTCGATTCGTTCGGCAAGTATTCGCGCTTCGCCGACGCATCGCGCCTGCGCAACTGGCTCGATGCCGGCGGCGGCGAGCGCCTGACGGCGGCCAACACGCCGAGCGGCGGTACCTGATCGTGTGCGGCGGTTCGCCGCCGTACCGGTCGCCGCAAAGAAAAAGCCCCGCAATCGCGGGGCTTTTTTCGTCCGGCGGAACCGGAGTCGGAACCGGGCCGATGGCGCGGCTTACGCCTGCCGCTGCAACCCGTCCACGTCCTTCACGGGCGCCGGCCGGTAGCCCAGCGATTCCGAGATGGTGAGCGCCGTCCGGCTCAACTGGCCGAGCCACGCATCCTGCAGGCGGTCGGCCGGTGCCGACAGCGACAGGCCCGCGACGAGCTTGCCCGAATCGTCGTAGATGCCGGCGGCGATACAGCGCACGCCGAGTTCGAGTTCCTCGTTGTCGCGCGCGCACGATTGCTGGCGGACGAGGGTCAGTTCGCGCTCGAGCTTCGAGATCTCGGTAATGCTGTTCTGGGTATGGCCGGACAGCCCCGTGCGCGTCGCATAGGCACGCACACGCGACGTTTCGTCGGCCGCGAGGAACAGCTTGCCGACCGACGTGAGGTGCAGCGGGGCGCGGCCGCCGATCGCGCGAACGACCTGCATCCCCGAGCGCTCCGAGTACGCACGCTCGATGTAGACGATCTCGTCGCCCTGGCGCACCGACAGGTTCACGGTCTGCCCGGTGAGGCGGTGCAACTCGCGCATCGGCATCAGCGCCGCGTCGCGCACCGACAGGCGGGCCTTCACGAGATTGCCGAGCTCGAGCAGCCGCATACCGAGGCGGTAGGTACCGGGGTCGGAGCGGTCGACGAGACGGCAGGTCACCATGTCGTTGAGGATGCGATGGGCGGTCGACGGGTGCAGCTCCGTGCGCTGCGCAAGTTCCTTCAGGCTGACCGGGTCACTGTGCGCGGCGAGCGCGTCCAGCAACCGCATCATGCGTTCGATCACCTGGATCGACGTTTTTGAATCCGGGTTGGGTTGGCTCATGTCGGGGGAGGAATCGGTTGACGCGTCAAGCGGTGTTGAACCGATTGTATCTCGTATTGTGAAAAAAGCGAACGCCGTTCGAGGAAGTTCTCGCTTCGCGCACCGGGGCTTGCGCGCGCGCCGGCGTTGGTCTTGCTGGCCAAACGTCGGATAATGAGGGCCGTTTTCTCGAAGGAGCACGTATGCGAGTCGGTTTGTTCGTGACCTGCCTGGTCGACCTGATGCGCCCCGAAATCGGTTTTTCGGCGCTCAAGCTGATTCGCGACGCCGGCTACGAGGTGATCGTGCCGCCCACGCAGACCTGCTGCGGCCAGCCGGCCTACAACTCGGGCGACCGCGCGCTCGCGCGCGACCTCGCTGAAAAGACGCTGCGCGAGTTCGAGCAGTTCGATTACGTCGTCGCGCCGTCGGGTTCGTGCGGCGGGATGATCCGCACGCACTACGGCGACCTGTTCCGCGACGATCCCGAGCTGATGGGGCGCTACACGCGGTTCCAGCAGAAAGTCCACGAGCTGACCGATTTCCTTGCCAACGTCGCGAAGGTGTCGCTCGCGCCGGGCGAATTCGCCGGGCCGGTCACCTATCACGACGCGTGCTCGGGCCTGCGCGAGCTCGGCGTGAAGGCGCAGCCGCGCGCGCTGCTCGCGCAGCGCGGCGTCGCGGTGACCGAGATGAAGGACTGCGAGCATTGCTGCGGCTTCGGCGGTACGTTCGCGGTCAAGTACGGCGACATCTCGGCGGCCATCGCGGACGAGAAATGCGCGAACGTGCGCGCGTCCGGCGCGGGCGCCGTCGTGCTCGGCGATCTCGGCTGCATGCTGAACATCGAAGGGCGGTTGCGCCGCACCGGCGACCGCGACACGCGCGTGCTGCACGTCGCGCAGGTGCTGGCGGGCGACGTCTGACGCCCGGTTCCGCTCACTTTTCCCCGATACCGCGATGCAAGTCCAATCGATGCATTTCAAGGCGCGCGCCGGCCAGAAGCTGGCCGACGAGCGCCTGCAGCAGAACCTGAAGAAGCTGTCGACGAAGTTCGTGTCCGCGCGCGCCGATGCGATGACCATGATCGACTTCCCGGCCACGCGCGCCGCGCTCAAGGCGCGCCGCAACCGTGCGCTGGAGAATCTCGACGTGTGGCTCGAGGCGTTCGAGCGTGAGGCGACGCGGCGCGGCACGACGGTGCTGTTCGCCGAAACGACCGCGGACGCCGCGCGGCTCGTGGCCGACATCGCGCGCCGGCACGGCGTGAAGAAGGTCATCAAGACCAAGTCGATGGTGTCGGAGGAAATGCGCCTGAACGCGGTGCTCGCCGAGATGGGCGTGCAGTCGATCGAGACGGACCTCGGCGAATACATCCTGCAGATCAACGACAACGAGCCGCCCAGCCACATCATTGCGCCCGTCGTGCACAAGGACAAGGACGAGATCGCCGACCTGTTCGCGCGTACGCACCGGCGCGAGCGGCTCACCGAGATTCCGGACATGACGCGCGAGGCGCGCGAGGTGCTGCGCCCGCATTTCATGTCGGCCGACATGGGCGTGACGGGCGGCAACTTCGTGATCGCGGAAACGGGCTCGGTCGCGCTCGTGACGAACGAAGGGAACGAGGGCATGTGCACGGTCATGCCGCGCGTGCATGTCGCGGTGACGGGCATCGAGAAGGTGCTGCCGACGCTCGAGGATCTCGCGACCGCGATGCGTCTGCTGCCGCGCTCCGCGACGGGGCAGAAGACGTCGAACTATTTCTCGCTGCTGAGCGGGCCGCGCGGGCAGGGCGACGAGGACGGCCCCGAACACAACTACGTGGTGCTCGTCGACGGCGGCCGCACCGGCCTGATCGGCGGCGAATTCCAGGAGATGCTGCGCTGCATCCGCTGCGGCGCGTGCATGAACCATTGCCCGGTGTACCAGAAGGTCGGCGGTCATGCGTACGGCTGGGTCTATCCGGGCCCGATGGGATCGGTGCTGACGCCGAGCTACGTCGGACTCGACCGCACGCTCGACCTGCCGCAGGCCGCGACGCTGTGCGGCGAATGCGACAGCGTATGTCCGGCCGGGATTCCGTTGTCGCACCTGCTGCGCACGCTGCGCGAGAAGCAGGTCGAGCGCCACCTGCGGCCCTGGCGCGAGCGCGCAGGGCTCGCCGTGTGGGGCTTCTTCGCACGGCGGCCGATGCTGTATGCGCTGACGACGAAGCTCGCGGTGCGCGTCCTCGAGCGGCTGGGCGGCAACGCCGGCACGCTGCGGCGCCTGCCGATGATGGGCGGCTGGATGGATACGCGCGACATGCCGACGCCGACCGGGCGCACGTTCCGCGAGCTGTACGCGGCGTCGCAAAGCCATCTCGGCTGACACTGTTCAGCGGGCAGCAACAGTGCGTTCGCTATTTGCATATTTATCTCGATAGATGCGACCTATAGAATCTCGTCTGTAGTCCCCGGAATTGGGTTTCGGGGTACGAGGTCAAGGAGGTCCGCATCATGAAAAAGACAATATCGATGTACTGGCCGCTGGCAATCGTGGTCCCGCTGGCAGCGGTTGCCTATCTGCATGCGATGGCCGGTGCGCCGTCGCGCGGCCCACTCGAGGTTCACCAGGCGTCCGCCGAACTGGCGCGCGCGGTGTCGTTCGGGCTGGTCGGCGACGCGGCGCAGCCGCTGCCGGCAGCATCCGGCGACATTGTGCTCGCTGCGCCGAAGGCGCTGTGAGGCATGGCGCCGTCGCTTCGCGCGGCGGCGCGATTTAGGCCCCCTTTGTATAATGGCGTGTTCTTCACCCACGCGGCTCGCCGCGGCTTTCCGATAGTGCGATGACCCGCGTTGCGATCTGTTTCGTCTGTCTCGGCAACATCTGCCGTTCGCCCACCGCGGAGGGCGTGATGCGCCACCAGGTCGACGCGGCCGCGCTGGCCGACCGGATCGCGATCGATTCGGCCGGCACCGGCGACTGGCACGTGGGCGAGCCGCCCGATACGCGTGCGCAGGCGGCGGCCCGTAGCCGCGGCTACGATCTGTCGGCGTTGCGCGCGCGACAGGTGAGCGCGGCGGATTTCGAGCAGTTCGACTTGCTGCTCGCGATGGACGAAGCGAATCTCGCCGAACTGCGCCGCCGTTGTCCGCCGCAGCATCGCGACAAGGTGCGCCTGCTGATGGAATTCGCACCTGGCGCGACCGAAACCGAAGTGGCCGACCCCTATTTCGGCGGCGCGCAGGGCTTCGAGCAGGTGCTCGACCAGGTCGAGCGCGCATGCGCGGGGCTGCTGGAGACGCTGCGCGCACGCACGGCGCGCTGACCGGGCGGTATTCAGCGGTCTGCGAATACCCTTTCAAAGACATGGATACTTGACTAAAAACGTCAAATATTTATACTTGACCAAAATCGTCAAGATTGCAGTCCCCTAGACACCATGAGACTCACCACCAAAGGCCGTTTCGCCGTCACGGCGATGATTGACTTGGCACTGCGCCAGGAGCAGGGCCCGGTGACGCTTGCAGGCATCAGCCAGCGCCAGCGGATTTCGCTCTCGTATCTCGAACAGCTGTTCGGCAAGCTGCGCAGGCATGAAATCGTCGAATCCGTGCGCGGCCCGGGCGGCGGCTACAACCTCGCGCGTCGCGCGCAGGATGTCACCGTTGCCGACATCATCATCGCGGTCGATGAACCGCTTGACGCCACGCAGTGCGGCGGCAAAGGCACGTGCGACGGCTCGAAGCAGCCCGACGGCCATTGCATGACGCACGAGCTGTGGTCGACGCTGAACCAGAAGATGGTCGAATACCTCGATTCGGTGTCGCTGCAGGATCTCGTCGATCAGCAGCGCGCACGCGAGGGCGCCCCGGCGGTGCTGCGCGACCGTCGCGCGCCGGAGCCCGTCGCCGCACCGGCCGAGCCCGTGCGCACGATGCCGCTCGGCCCCAATTCGGTGTTCAACATCGCGAGTTCGTGAGCGCGAAGGCGCCCGCCATACCCCATAACGCACATAGTCCCTGCACAGAATACCCGGAGCGACAGATGACCCAAGAGACTCTCCACCTGCCCATCTATATGGATTACAGCGCGACGACGCCCGTCGATCCGCGCGTGGTCGACAAGATGGTGCCGTACCTGCGCGAGCAGTTCGGCAACCCGGCGTCGCGTAGCCATGCCTATGGCTGGGACGCGGAGCGCGCGGTCGAGGAAGCGCGCGAGCAGGTGGCCGCACTCGTGAACGCCGATCCGCGCGAGATCATCTGGACGTCCGGCGCCACGGAGTCGGACAACCTCGCGATCAAGGGCGCCGCGAACTTCTACAAGGGCAAGGGCAAGCACATCATCACGGTGAAGACCGAGCACAAGGCCGTGCTCGACACCTGCCGCGAGCTCGAGCGCGACGGTTTCGACGTCACCTACCTCGACGTGAAGGATGACGGCCTGATCGACCTCGACGTGTTCAAGGCCGCGCTGCGCCCGGACACGATCCTCGTGTCGGTGATGCATGTGAACAACGAGATCGGCGTGATTCAGGACATCGAGACGATCGGCGAGATCTGCCGCGAGAAGGGCATCGTGTTCCACGTCGATGCCGCGCAGTCGACCGGCAAGGTCGTGATCGACCTCGCGAAGCTGAAGGTCGACCTGATGTCGTTCTCGGCACACAAGACCTACGGCCCGAAGGGCATCGGCGCGCTGTACGTGCGTCGCAAGCCGCGCGTGCGCATCGAAGCGCAGATGCACGGCGGCGGTCACGAGCGCGGCATGCGTTCGGGCACGCTGCCGACGCACCAGATCGTCGGCATGGGCGAAGCGTTCCGCATCGCGCGCGAGGAAATGGCGACCGAGAACGAGCGCATCCGCATGCTGCGCGACAAGCTGCTGCGCGGCCTGTCGCAGATCGAGGAAACCTACGTGAACGGCGACATGGATCAACGTGTCCCGCACAACCTGAACATCAGCTTCAACTTCGTCGAAGGCGAGTCGCTGATCATGGCGATCAAGGACGTCGCGGTGTCGTCGGGCTCCGCGTGCACGTCGGCGTCGCTGGAGCCGTCGTACGTGCTGCGTGCGCTCGGCCGCAACGACGAACTCGCGCACAGCTCGATCCGCTTCACGGTGGGCCGCTTCACGACGGAGCAGGAAGTCGATTTCGTGATCGACCTGCTGAACAGCAAGATCGCGAAGCTGCGCGAACTGTCGCCGCTCTGGGAAATGCACCAGGAAGGCATCGATCTGTCGACGATCGAATGGGCCGCACACTGATACCGCATTGAATGCAACCGCGCGCGGATTGACGCACGCAGCGTAACGAGTCAAGGAGTCTGAGTCATGTCTTACAGCAACAAGGTTCTGGATCACTACGAAAACCCGCGCAACGTCGGTTCGTTCGCGAAGGACGACGACACGGTCGGCACGGGCATGGTCGGCGCGCCGGCTTGCGGCGACGTGATGAAGCTGCAGATTCGCGTCGGCGCGGACGGCGTGATCGAAGACGCGAAGTTCAAGACCTACGGTTGCGGTTCGGCGATCGCATCGAGCTCGCTCGTCACCGAATGGGTGAAGGGCAAGACGCTCGACGAGGCACTGTCGATCAAGAACACGCAGATCGCCGAGGAACTCGCGTTGCCGCCGGTGAAGATTCACTGCTCGATCCTCGCGGAAGACGCGATCAAGGCAGCCGTGGCCGACTACAAGAAGCGCCACGACACCAAGGAAAGCGATCAGGCAGCAGCCTGAGCGGCATCGAGAGCGGCTAGGAAGGAAACGCGGCGGGCCCCGGTGGCACGCCGCGGCAAGGACATCATGGCAATTACACTGACCGAAAAAGCAGCACAGCACGTCCAGAAATACCTCGTCCGTCGCGGCAAGGGGGTGGGCCTGCGGCTTGGCGTTCGCACGACCGGGTGCTCGGGGCTCGCGTACAAGCTCGAGTATGTCGACGAGCTGGCTCCCGAGGATCAGGTGTTCGAGAGCCACGGCGTGAAGGTGATCGTCGATCCGAAGAGCCTCGCCTATATCGACGGCACCGAGCTCGACTTCGCCCGCGAAGGCCTGAACGAAGGGTTCAAGTTCAACAACCCGAACGTGAAGGACGAGTGCGGGTGCGGGGAATCGTTCCGCGTGTGACGCGGCTCCCTCCGCGCGATGCGGGCAAGAGGCGGCACGGGCCGCCTTTTTAATGTGCGGCGTTTGCCGCGCGACGAACCGGAATTGAACGCGACAATGGTTTCGCTCAAAGACAGCCATTTCGACCTGTTTCACCTGCCGGCGCAATTCGCGCTCGACGAGACGGCGCTCGACGCCGCCTACCGGACGGTGCAGACGCAGGTGCACCCGGACCGCTTCGCGGCGGCCGGCGATGCGCAAAAGCGCATCGCGATGCAATGGGCCACCCGCGCGAACGAGGCATACCGCACGCTGCGCGACCCGCTGAAGCGCGCGTCCTACCTGCTGTCGCTGCGCGGCGTGGACATCGGCGCGGAAAACAACACCGCGATGGAACCTGCATTCCTGATGCAGCAGATGGAGTGGCGCGAGGGCATCGAGGATGCCGCGGCCGCCCGCAACGTCGACGCGCTCGATGCATTGCTCACCGAGTTGCGCGACGAGAAGCGCGTGCGCGTCGAGCGCCTCGGCACGCTGCTCGACAGCGGTGCCGATCAGGCCGCTGCGGAAGCCGTGCGTCAGCTGATGTTCATCGAACGGGTCGCGTCGGAAGTGGGCGCGCAGATCGAGCGTCTCGAAACTTAACCGCGTGCCTTGCGGCACGCGCAGCAAACGGGCCGAGCGCCCGAACGAACCAAGATGGCTTTACTGCAAATTTCCGAACCGGGCATGGCGCCGGCGCCGCACCAGCGGCGACTCGCCGTCGGGATCGACCTCGGCACGACGAACTCGCTCGTCGCCGCCGTGCGCAACAGCGTGCCTGAAGTCCTGCCGGACGAAGCGGGCCGCGTGCTGCTGCCGTCGGTGGTCCGTTACCTCGAGAAGGGCGGCCGCCGTATCGGCCACGAAGCGAAGGAGCAGGCCGCGACCGATCCGCGCAACACGATCGTGTCGGTCAAGCGCTTCATGGGCCGCGGCAAGGCCGAAGTCGAAGGCGCGGCGAACGCGCCGTACGAATTCGTCGATGCGCCGGGCATGGTGCAGATCCGCACGATCGACGGCGTGAAGAGCCCGGTCGAAGTCTCGGCCGAAATTCTCGCGACGCTGCGTCATCGCGCCGAGGATTCGCTCGGCGACGATCTGGTCGGCGCGGTGATCACGGTGCCCGCGTACTTCGACGACGCGCAGCGCCAGGCAACCAAGGATGCCGCGCGTCTCGCGGGCCTCAACGTGCTGCGCCTGCTGAACGAACCGACCGCCGCCGCGATCGCCTATGGTCTCGACAACGCGGCCGAAGGCCTTTACGCGGTGTACGACCTCGGCGGCGGCACGTTCGACCTGTCGATCCTGAAGCTGACGAAGGGTGTGTTCGAAGTGCTGGCCGCGGGCGGCGATTCGGCGCTCGGCGGCGACGATTTCGACCATGCGCTGTTCGCTCACGTGCTCGCGCAGGCCGGTATCGACGCGAAGACGCTCGCGCCCGAGGACGTGCGCCTGCTGCTCGATCGTGTGCGGGTGCTGAAGGAAGCGCTGTCGTCCGCGCCGCAGGCGGCGCTCGACGTGACGCTGTCGAGTGGTGCGCGGCTCGTGCAGACGATTTCGCACGACACGTTCGCGTCGCTCGTCGAGCCGCTCGTGCAGCGCACGCTCACGCCGACCCGCAAGGCGCTGCGCGATGCGCAGGTCACGCCGGCCGACATCAAGGGTGTCGTGCTCGTGGGCGGCGCGACGCGCATGCCGGTGATCCGCGACGCGGTCGCCAGGTATTTCGGCCAGCCGCCGCTCGTGAACCTCGATCCGGATCAGGTCGTCGCGCTCGGCGCGGCGATCCAGGCCGACCTGCTCGCGGGCAATCGCGGCACCGGCGACGACTGGCTGTTGCTCGACGTGATCCCGCTGTCGCTCGGTGTCGAGACGATGGGCGGGCTCGTCGAGAAGATCATTCCGCGCAACTCGACGATTCCGATCGCGCGTGCGCAGGAATTCACGACCTTCAAGGACGGCCAGACCGCGATGGCGATCCACGTCGTGCAGGGCGAGCGCGAGCTCGTCGCCGACTGCCGGTCGCTCGCGCGCTTCGAGCTGCGCGGCATTCCGCCGATGACGGCGGGCGCCGCACGCATTCGCGTGACCTATCAGGTCGACGCGGACGGCTTGCTGTCGGTGTTTGCACGCGAGCAGTTGTCCGGCGTCGAGGCATCGGTCGTCGTGAAGCCGTCGTACGGCCTCGCCGACGACGACATCGCGAAAATGCTGGAGGATAGCTTCAAGACCGCCGAAATCGACATGCGCGCCCGCGCGCTGCGCGAAGCGCAGGTCGAGGCCGAGCGGATGCTCGAGGCGACGCAGGCCGCGCTGGCGGCCGACGGTGAGCTGCTCGATGCCGCCGAGCGCGAGCAGATCGACGCGCTGGCCGTGGCGTTGCGCGCGGTCGCGCAGGGCGACGATACGAATGCGATCGAAGCGGCGACCAAGGCGCTGGCCGACGGTACCGACGAATTCGCGGCGCGCCGGATGGACAAGAGCATCAAGCGCGCGCTGTCGGGCCGCCGGCTCGACGAGATCTGAACCCACGAACCGCGCATCGGCCGGCAACGGCCCGCGCGACGATGAACCATGCGGCGCGTGGCGCCGCACCCTGACTGACGGAACGGACATGCCTCAACTGGTGGTGCTGCCTCACGTCGAACTGTGCCCGGATGGCGCGGTGATCGACGCGACGCCCGGCAAGAGTATCTGCGACAACCTGCTCGATCACGGGATCGAGATCGAGCATGCATGCGAGAAGTCGTGCGCATGCACGACGTGCCACGTGGTGATCCGCGAAGGCTTCAACGATCTGACGCCGTCCGAGGAGGACGAGGACGATCTGCTGGACAAGGCGTGGGGCCTCGAGCCGACGTCGCGCCTGTCGTGCCAGGCGATCGTGAAGGAAGATTCGGACCTGGTGGTCGAGATTCCGAAGTACTCGATCAACCACGCGAAGGAAAATCACTGACAGGAACCGGAGGCAGGCGATGAAATGGACCGATTCGCGTGAAATAGCCATTGCGCTGGCGGACAAGTACCCGGACATCGACCCGCAGCGGGTCAACTTCGTCGACCTGCGCCAGTGGGTACTCGAACTCGACGGCTTCGCCGACGACCCGACGCACTCGGGCGAGAAGATCCTCGAGGCGATCCAGGCACACTGGATCGACGAAGCGGATTTCGACGACGAAGACTGACCGACCGGTCAGGGCATGCGCCGCCACGGCGCACGCCGCGCCCATGAAAAACGGCTCGCGAGCGTTTGCTCGCGAGCCGTTTTTCGTTTTTGGCGGGATGCCCGCGCACGACATGCGGGCAAGGGCGCCGGCGCTTACGCGATCAGGTGCTTACGCGCCGACCAGCGTGCCGTTCTCGATCCGCACGCGCTGGCCCTGGCCGACCGGCGGCGGGTTGTGGTACGTGAACGTGCGCGTCGCGCCGCTTTCCATCTGCACTTGCACCTGATAGTCGGTTTCCGCGCGGACCTGCTTCTCGACCTGGTTACCGGCGAGACCGCCGCCCAGCGCGCCGATGATCGTCATCGCGGTGCGGCCGTTGCCGTTGCCGAACTGGTTGCCGAGCAGGCCGCCGGCTGCTGCGCCGCCCACGGCGCCGATCCCCGAGCTCTGGCCCGGCGTGCGCGTCTGCGTGATCGCGACGACCGTGCCGCAGCTCTGGCAGTAGGCTTGCGCGGGCGCCGACGGCTGCTGCGCGTATTGCGGCGGCTGCGGGGCGGTCGCATGACGGCGGTGCGGCGCAGCCGGGTGCGGCGCCGGCTTCGGCTCGGCCTGCGCGACGGCGGCCTTCTGCTGCGCGGCGGCCTGTTCCGCTGCCTGCCGCTGCGCTTGCGCGGCCAGCGCGGCGCTGGCGGCCGCGGCCGTATCGACGGCCGGTTGCGACGCGATCAGCGCGGCCTGGGTCTGGCCGTTCTGTTCATTGCTGCTGCTGGCCTTCGGGAATACGCCCGTGATCGCTGCCGTCGCCGCGAGGCTGGCGATGATGACGGCACCGGCCGCGGTGGCGATGAGCGGGTGGAGGCGTTGCTTTTGCGGCGTGGTCTGAGTCTGGTTGTCCATTTTTTTCTCCAAGGTCGATCCGGATCGGCGCACTGCGCCGGAACAGGATCCCACGCTCGGGAGCGAGCAGACTCGGCGTTCCGGCGCCTCGTTCTGGTCCCGTGGTCATGCGTGGTGACGCAACAGGAGTGTCGTCCACGGCCAAGCGGCGCGCCGTATCAAGGTGTAACGAATTGCAGCCGGGCGCCGGCGGCCGTTTCCGGGAAAACCCGGAGAAAGGCGTCGCGACGGGGGAATAAAACGGGGAGGGATCGAAGGCCGGCAGACGCCGCCTGACGGGATTTACGCGTCGTTACAAAGCTGACGCGTGCGCGCCACGGGGCGCGGCGCACACGCGGGGGCGGCCGTCAGTCTTCGCGGCGCAGATGGGGGAACAGCAGCACGTCGCGGATCGTCGGGCTGTCGGTCAGCAGCATCACGAGACGGTCGATGCCGATCCCGCAGCCGCCCGTCGGAGGCATCCCGTATTCGAGCGCACGGATGTAGTCGGCGTCGAAGAACATCGCTTCCTCGTCACCCGCATCCTTTTGCTCGACCTGCTTCTTGAAGCGCGCGGCCTGGTCTTCCGGATCGTTCAGCTCCGAGAAGCCGTTCGCGATCTCGCGGCCGGTCATGAACAGCTCGAAACGCTCGGTGATGCCCGGCACCGTATCCGATGCGCGCGCGAGCGGCGACACCTCGATCGGGTAGTCGATGATGAACGTCGGTTCCCACAGCTGCGCCTCGGCCGTTTCCTCGAACAGCGCGAGTTGCAGCGCGCCGATACCTGCGTTCAGGAACGCCGGCTGGGACACGTCGACGCCGAAGCGCTTCAGTTCGGTGCGCAGGAACGCGTCGTCCGACAGCTGGCCGTCGGTGTAGTCGGGTGCGTACTTCTGGATGGCCTGGGTGATCGTCAGGCGATGGAACGGCTTCGCGAGGTCGAGCTCGCGGCCCTGGTACTGGATCGTCGCGGTGCCGAGCGCATCGATCGCCGCCTGGCGGATCAGTTGTTCGGTGAAGTCCATCAGCCAGCGGTAGTCGGTGTACGCGGCGTAGAACTCCATCATCGTGAATTCCGGGTTATGACGCGGCGACACGCCTTCATTCCGGAAATTGCGGTTGATCTCGAACACGCGCTCGAAGCCGCCGACGATCAGGCGCTTCAGGTACAGCTCCGGCGCGATGCGCAGGAACATCTGCATGTCGAGCGCATTGTGATGCGTGACGAACGGCTTCGCGGCCGCGCCGCCCGGGATCGGGTGCAGCATCGGCGTCTCGACTTCCATGAATTCGGCGTTGTCCATGAACTTGCGGATCGACGCGATCGTCTTCGTGCGGGCGCGGAACGTGTCGCGCGTTTCCGGCGTGACGATCAGGTCGACGTAGCGCTGGCGGTAGCGCATTTCCTGGTCGGACAGGCCGTGGAACTTGTCCGGCAGCGGTCGCAGCGCCTTCGACAGCAGGCGCAGCTCCTTGCACTGGACCGACAGCTCGCCCTTGTTGGTGCGGAACAGCACGCCGCGCGCGGCGACGATGTCGCCGAGGTCCCACTTCTTGAACGCGTCGTAGGTGTCGGCGCCGACGTCGTTCGGCGTCACGAAGAACTGGATCTGGCCCGACCCGTCCTGCACCGTCGCGAAGCTCGCCTTGCCCATCACGCGCTTGAGCATCATGCGGCCGGCCACCGACACCTCGACCGGGTTCGCTTCGAGCGCGGCCTTGTCCGAATCGGCGAATTTGGCCTGCAGGTCGGCTGCGTGGTGCTCGGGCCGGAAGTCGTTCGGATAGGCGACGCCTTGCTCGCGCAACGCGCGCAGCTTCTCGCGGCGCTCGGCGATGATCTGGTTGTCGTCCGCCGTGACGGCGGGCTGCGTTTGGGTCGGTTCGGTCATGATGGTCGGAATTCGGAGTGGGGTGCGGCAACGCAAACGGAAAGGGCGGCGCGGGCAGGCCGCGCCGCGGCGCTTACACGCCCTGTTTGAGGCTCGCGCTGATGAAGTCGTCGAGGTCGCCGTCGAGCACCGCCCGCGTGTTGCTCATTTCGACGTTCGTGCGCAGGTCCTTCACGCGGCTCTGGTCGAGCACGTACGAGCGGATCTGGTGGCCCCAGCCCACATCGGTCTTGCTCGATTCGAGCTTGTCCTGCTCGGCCTGGCGCTTGCGCATTTCGACTTCGTACAGGCGCGACTTCAGCATCGCCATCGCTTCGGCGCGGTTGCGGTGCTGCGAGCGGTCGTTCTGGCACTGCACGACGATCCCCGTCGGCATGTGCGTGATCCGCACCGCGGAGTCGGTCTTGTTGATGTGCTGGCCACCGGCGCCCGATGCGCGGTACGTGTCGATGCGCAGGTCGGCCGGGTTGATCTCGACTTCGATCGAGTCGTCGATTTCCGGATAGACGAATACCGACGAGAACGACGTGTGGCGGCCGCCCGACGAGTCGAACGGCGACTTGCGCACGAGGCGGTGGATGCCCGTTTCGGTACGCAGGAAGCCGTATGCGTATTCGCCCGTGACCTTGACCGTCGCGTTCTTGATGCCGGCGACGTCGCCGTCGGACTCCTCGAGCACTTCGGCCTTGAAGCCCTTGCGTTCGCAGTAGCGCAGGTACTGGCGCAACAGCATCGACGCCCAGTCGCATGCCTCGGTGCCGCCGGCGCCGGCCTGGATGTCGATGAAGCAGTTGTTCGGATCGGCCGGGTTCGAGAACATCCGGCGGAACTCGATGTCGCCGACGCGCGCTTCGAGCTTCGCGGCGTCGTCCTCCGAGGCGAGAAGCGTATCCTCGTCGCCTTCCTCGCGGGCCATCTCGAACAGCTCGAGTGCATCGCGCAGGTCGCTATCGAGCGCCGTGAGCGTCGTGACGACGCCTTCGAGCAGCTTCTTCTCGCGGCCGAGCGCCTGGGCGTTCTTCGAATCGTTCCAGACGTTCGGGTCTTCGAGTTCCTTGTTGACTTCGGTCAGACGCGCAGCTTTGGCGTCGTAGTCAAAGATACCCCCGAAGCTCGCCCGCGCGATTGCGCAGGTCGAGCAGGGAGCTTTCGATCGCGTTGAGACGTTCCGCTTCCATGATCGTTCGCTGTTCCGGCTTCGTAAAAAAGCGGAATTATAGCCGATCGGCAGGGTTGCCCGGTGACGCAAACGGTGCCTGCACGCGTGTCGACGGCCCCGTCCGGCGCGGCGCGCACGCGTGCGGCGGCGCGTCGCGGCCGGGTGGCGGGCTCAGCCGGCCGCGTGTTCGACGATCAACTGGACGCGCGTGACGCCGTTCCACGTATCGGCGACGAGCCGGTACGCGACCAGCGCGCTCGCCGGCAGCGGCTCGGTATGGTTGAACCAGATCGCGTTGAAGCGCTGGCGGCCGCGCGCAAGCTGCAGCTTCAGGTGCTTTTCCTTCACGAGCGACTGCGACACGATGTCGAATTCGCCCGAGAAAAGCGGGGCCGGAAACCCTTGCCCCCAGACGGCCTCGTCGAGCAGGCCGACGAACTGCGGCGTGAAGTACGCGTCCTCGAGCTCGCCGTCGGTTTCGATCACGCGGGCGAGCGCGTCGTCGGACAGCCATTCGCGCGCGACGGCCTCGAACGCGGCCGCGAAGCGCGGCACGTTTTCGGTGTCGAGCGTGAGGCCGGCCGCCATCGCGTGGCCGCCGAACGCGACGATCAGGTCCGGTTCGCGCTTCGACACGAGGTCAAGCGCGTCGCGCAGGTGGAAGCCCGCGATCGACCGGCCGGACCCCTTGACCCGCTTGCCGTCGTCGTCGGCGTGCGCGAACGTGAACGACGGGCGGTGGAATTTTTCCTTGAGACGGCCGGCGACGATGCCGATCACGCCCTGGTGCCACTCGGGATTGAACAGCGTGATCGTGCATGCGTCGGCCGGATCGACGTCGGCGAGATCGGCGAGCGCCTGCTGCTGCATGCCGGCCTCGATTTCGCGGCGCTCGCGGTTCATCACGTCGAGCTGCTGCGCGAGATCCCACGCGCGGCCGATGTCGTCGGTGATCAGGCATTCGATGCCGAGCGACATGTCGGACAGCCGTCCGGCGGCGTTCAGGCGCGGGCCGAGGCCGAAGCCGAGATCGAAGCCCGACGCGGTGCGCGCTTCGCGCGCGGCGGCACGGAACAGCGCGGCGATGCCCGGCTGCATGCGGCCGTTGCGGATGCGCTGCAGCCCCTGCGCGACGAGCACGCGGTTGTTGCCGTCGAGCCGCACGACGTCGGCGACGGTGCCGAGCGCGACGAGGTCGAGCAGGCCGTCGAGGCGCGGCTCGGCTTCCTTGCTCGCGAACGCGCCGCGGCGGCGCAGCTCGGCGCGCAGCGCGAGCAGCACGTAGAACATCACGCCGACGCCGGCGAGGTGCTTGCTCGGGAACGCGCAGCCGGGCTGGTTCGGGTTGACGATCGCGCGTGCGGCGGGCAGCGCGTCGCCGGGCAGGTGGTGGTCGGTCACGAGCACGTCGATGCCGCGCGCGTTCGCGGCTTCGACGCCGGCGACGCTCGCGATCCCGTTGTCGACGGTGATCAGCAGGTCGGGCTTGCGCGCGGCCGCGAGCTCGACGATCTCGGGCGTGAGGCCGTAACCGTATTCGAAGCGGTTCGGCACCAGGTAGTCGATCTGCGCCCCGAACATCCGCAGGCCGCGCACCGCGACCGCGCAGGCGGTCGCGCCGTCGCAGTCGTAGTCGGCGACGACCAGCAGGCGCCGCTTGTCGGCGAGCGCGTCGGCGAGCAGCACCGCCGCATCGGCGCAGCCTTTCAGCTCGGTGGGCGGCACGAGGCGTGCGAGCGCGGTCTCGATGTCGACGGGCGACTGCACGCCGCGCGAAGCGTACAGGCGCGCGAGAACGGGGTGCAGGCCGTGGCGCGCGAGCACTTCGGCGTCGGCGGGCGCGACGGGGCGGGTAACGATCCGGGTCATTCGGGTTGGCTTGGTTATTCGAACAGGGAGGCGAGCGTGCGGCGGCGCCAGAACTTGCGCAGGTCGCCGCGCGTCGCGTGCAGCGTCACGGAGCTCGTGTCGCCGCACAGCGTGAAATCGACGGCCGCCAGCTCGCCGGTCTGCAGCGCGGCGAGCGCCGGCGCGAACCAGTCGCGCTCGAGCGTGGCGAGTCCGTCGTGCCAGCGCGCCCAGTCCTGCTCGATGAACGGGGTGGTCAGCGCCGGCAGCTCGATGAGCGTCGCGCCGTCGGCGGCCGGCAGCGCGCCGAACGTCGCGGGCGGGCTGCCGGCTTCGGTTTGCGCGGCGCGCGCGAGGCCGAGCGCGGCGGGCGACGCGGACAGCACGCGCGCGAACGGCTTGCCGACCGGCTTCAGCGTGCCCTGTGCATGGAACCAGATCGAATTGACGGCCGGCAGCCCACGGGCCTCGCGGGCTTCGTTCACCGGATGCTGGAACCACGCCATCTGCACTTCGTTCTGCAGTTTCATCCACATCCGCGAGCGCTCGCCCGTATGCGCCTCGTGCGGCAGCCAGATCTCGATGTTGCGGCCGCTGGCGCGCAGCGGCGCAGCGCCGGCGAGGCGCGCGAGCTGATCGCTCGACAGATACCAGCGCGCCGGGTTCGGCGCTTCCAGCCGCACGCCCAGCTCCTCGATCAGCGGCCGCGCGACCGCGAGCAGCGCGGCCGCGTCGCCGTCGTCGAGCGCGAGGGCGGCCGGGTCGACGAGCACCAGGTGATCGTGCGCGATTTCGACGTGCACGGGCTCGACGCACGCCCATGCGTGCGCGCCGGGATCGCCGCCGTCGGCCAGCAGCATGTAGGGCGCGAGCGGCGCCTCGTCCGCGGCGTTGCCGTGCGTGGCGCCGAACCGGCTGGCCAGCCAGCGCTCGTGCGGCAGCGTGCGCTGGAAGTCCTCGCCGGCCACGCGCTCGACGAGGCTCGCGCGGGCGAGCAACTTCTGGAGCGCGGGGCTGTCGAGCGTGTGCAGGGACGAGGCCGCATCGGCCGCGGACGGCAGCGCGAACGGAACGAGAAAATGGAGGCGTCGGTCGTGCATGATGGTGCGCATTGTATGGCAAACTGCGCGCGTGATCGGGCCGGCTGACCGCCCGTTCGCGTCCCGCGACCGTTTTTTCGATCGCGCCCGGGCGGCCGCCGCCGGATGGCGGTCCGGCCGCGGGCCGCCATCCCGCCGTAACCAGCAGAAAGGATTCGCTTGAAACTTCCGTACGAATGGCAGATCGGCTGGCGCTACACGCGCGCCGGCAAACGCACGACCGGCAACGGCTTCATTTCCTTCATCGCGCTCGTCTCGATGCTCGGGATCGCGCTCGGCGTCGCGGCGCTGATCGTCGTGCTGTCGGTGATGAACGGCTTCCAGAAGGAAGTGCGCGACCGCATGCTGTCGGTGCTCGCGCACGTCGAGGTGTTCTCGCCGACGGGTTCGATGCCCGACTGGCAACTGACCGCGCAGGAAGCGCGCCGCAATCCGTCGGTGATCGGCGCGGCGCCGTACGTCGACGCGCAGGCGCTGCTCACGCGCCAGGACGCGGTGAGCGGCGTGATGCTGCGCGGCGTCGAGCCGACGCTCGAACCGCAGGTGTCCGACATCGGCAAGGACATGAAGGGCGGCCAGCTCGGCGCGCTCGTGCCGGGCCAGTTCGGCATCGTGCTCGGCGACGCGCTCGCCGGCAACCTCGGCGTGACGGTCGGCGACAAGGTCACGCTCGTCGCGCCCGAAGGCTCGATCACGCCGGCCGGCATGATGCCGCGCCTGAAGCAGTTCACGGTCGTCGGCGTGTTCGAATCGGGCCACTACGAATACGACAGCACGCTCGCGATGATCAACATCCGCGACGCCGAGGCGCTGTTCCGGATGAGCGCGCCGACCGGCGTGCGGCTGCGGCTCACCGACATGCAGAAGGCGCCGCAGGTCGCGGTCGAGCTGTCGCATACGCTGTCGGGCAGCCTGTACATCCGCGACTGGACCCAGCAGAACAAGACGTGGTTCTCGGCCGTGCAGATCGAGAAGCGGATGATGTTCATCATCCTCACGCTGATCATCGCGGTGGCCGCGTTCAACCTCGTGTCGTCGCTCGTGATGACGGTGACCAACAAGCAGGCCGATATCGCGATCCTGCGCACGCTCGGCGCGCAGCCGGGGTCGATCATGAAGATCTTCGTCGTGCAGGGCGTGACGATCGGCTTCGTCGGCACCGCGTCCGGCGTCGCGCTCGGCTGCCTGATCGCGTGGAGCATCCCGTGGCTGATTCCGATGATCGAGCACCTGTTCGGCGTGCAGTTCCTGCCGCCGTCGGTGTATTTCATCAGCGAGCTGCCATCCGAACTCGTCGCGAGCGACGTGATCCGGATCGGGCTGATCGCGTTCGCGCTGTCGGCCGTCGCCACACTCTATCCGAGCTGGCGCGGCGCGAAGGTGAAACCGGCGGAGGCGCTCCGCTATGAATGACCGCGCGACCGCATTCGCGGATTCACGACAACACAACAAACAGGATTCGGCAGGTATGCAGGAATACGTGCTTCAGGCGCGCGGGATCACGAAGGCGTTCGTGCAGGGCGGCTTCAACGTGCAGGTGCTCAACAACACCGAGCTGACGGTGCGGCGTGGCGAGAAGCTCGCGGTCGTCGGCGCGTCGGGCTCCGGCAAGAGCACGCTGCTGCACGTGCTGGGCGGGCTCGACGAGCCGAGCGCCGGCGAAGTGTCGCTGCTCGGCAAGCCGTTTACGCAACTCGCCGAGCGCGAGCGCAACGAACTGCGCAACCGCGCGCTCGGCTTCGTCTACCAGTTCCACCACCTGCTGCCCGAGTTCACGGCGCTCGACAACGTCGCGATGCCGCTGCGCATCCGCCGGATGACGACCGAGGACGCGCGCGAGCAGGCACAGACGATGCTCGAACGCGTCGGTCTCGGTCCGCGTGCGAAGCACCGGCCGGGCGAGCTGTCGGGCGGCGAGCGGCAGCGTGTCGCGATCGCGCGCGCGCTGGTCACGAAGCCGGCCTGCGTGCTCGCCGACGAGCCGACCGGCAACCTCGACGGCACGACGGCCGACACGGTGTTCAACCTGATGCTCGAACTGTCCGAGACGCTCGAAACGAGCTTCGTGATCGTCACGCACGATCCCGATCTCGCCGCGCGCTGCGACCGCATCATGCGGCTGCGCGACGGGGTGCTGCACGAGGAGCCGGCGCTGCCGGTGTAAGAAGGAACGCGCCCTTGGCCGGCCGCCGGCTCATCCGGCACGGCGCAACGGCGCAGGACCGCTGCCATGTGGATCGACACGCACTGCCATCTCGATGCCGCCGAATTCGACGCCGACCGCGACGCGGTCGCGCAGGCTG
Source organism: Burkholderia sp. BE12 (assembly GCF_002959955.1). Lineage (NCBI taxonomy): Bacteria > Pseudomonadati > Pseudomonadota > Betaproteobacteria > Burkholderiales > Burkholderiaceae > Burkholderia > Burkholderia sp. BE12. Next base: position 70,364 of record NZ_PREY01000008.1, read on the forward strand.
CGCGCGCGGCCGGCGTGTCGCGCATCGTGATTCCGAGCATCGGGCGCGACAACTTCACGACGGTGCGCGAACTCGCGCAGCGCACGCCGGGCGCGGTGTACGCGCTCGGCATCCATCCGATGTACACGCCGCAGGCGCGCGACGCGGATCTCGACCGGCTGCGCATGGAGATCGAGGCGAGCCTCGACGATCCGCGTTTCGTCGCGATCGGCGAGATCGGGCTCGACTATTTCGTGCCGGGCCTCGACGAAGACCGGCAGCAGTTCTTCTACCAGGGCCAGCTCAGGCTGGCGCGGGAATTCGATTTGCCGGTGCTGTGCCACGTGCGCAAGTCGCAGGACCGCGTGCTGGCCGGGCTGCGCCGTTTCGGTGTGCGGCGCGGCATCGCGCATGCGTTCAACGGCAGTTTCCAGCAGGCCGAAGCGTATCTTGCGCAGGGGCTGCATCTCGGCTTCGGCGGCAACGTGACCTTCACGCGCGCGCGGCAGATCCGCCGGCTCGCCGCCGAATTGCCGCTCGACGCGCTCGTCGTCGAGACTGACGCGCCCGACATCGCGCCCGAATGGGCATACAAATCCCGCAATACGCCCGACCAGGTGCCGCGCATCGGCGGCGTGCTCGCCGAATTGCGCGGGCTCGATGCCGGCGAATTGTCCCTATGCACTTCGGCTAACGCGCTCGCCGCGCTGCCGCGACTCGCACTTTCGTCCGCATAATCGTTGCCGGAAGGCACCGCATTCGCAGGGGTGGCGCCGGGTCGACGAGGAGGCGGAATGCGCGTGTGGTGGATCGCGTTCGCGCTCGGCGTCGTCGTGCTGCAGCGGCAGGCGGCGTTGCCGGGGGCGATCGCATGGACGATCGGAGCAGCCGTGCTCGCGGGCTGCGCGGCGCTGGGCGCGTGGTGCGTGCGTCGTCGGCGCACGCGTGCGGTCGTTGCATGCGGATGGATGCTGTGCGCGGTCGCGGCCGGCGTCGCGGGGTTCGGCTATGCGGCCGCGCGAGCCGAATGGCGGCTGCGCGACAGTCTGCCCGTCGAGTGGGAAGGGCGCGACATCGTCGTCACGGGCGTGATCCGCGGGCTGCCCGTCGTCGACGAGACAAGTGCGCGGCTGCTGTTCGCGGTCGAATCGAACGATGCGGGGCTCACCCGTTTTCCGCCATTGATCCGGTTGTCGTGGCGCGCGTATGGCGCATCCGCGACACGCGATGCGCTTCCCGATTTGCGTGCGGCCCAGCGCTGGCATTTCGTCGTGCGTCTCAAGCGTCCGCATGCCGAGGCCAATCCCGGCGTGCGCGACAGCGAGGCGGCGTGGCTCGCCGCGGGCATCCGGGCGATCGGCTATGTCAGTGCGCCGCGTCGGGCGGTCCTGCTCGATGGGCGCGCATCGGGATGGCGTGCAGCGATCGATCGGGTGCGCGACGTCCTGCGGGCACGCATCGACGAGGTGCTCGGTACCGATGCGGCGCATCGCGGCATCGTCGCCGCGCTGGCGATCGGCGACCAGTCGGGCATCGGCGACGACGATTGGCGCGTACTGCGCAACACGGGCACGAGCCATCTGGTCGCGATTTCCGGTCTCCACGTCGGGTTGGTCGGCGCGATCGCCGGCTGGCTCGTCTCGATGGTCTGGCGCCGCGTGCGCTGGCGCGGGCGAGCCGCGACGCTCGTGCTGCCGGCGCCTTACGCGGCCGCGCTTGCCGCGCTGGCCGCCGCGGCGGGCTATGCCGCGCTCGCCGGCTTCAACGTGCCGGCGCAGCGCGCGTGGTGGATGATCGCGGCCGGCGGCATCGCGTATCTGGCCGGCCGCAGCGTACCGACGTCGGCGGTGCTGTGCGTGGCGCTCGGCGGCGTGCTGCTCGCCGATCCGTGGGCCGTGCTGTCGGCCGGGTTCTGGCTGTCGTTCGGTGCGGTCGCGGTGATCCTGCTGGCCGTTGCCGGCTGGCGCGCGGTGCGCGAGGCCGACGGGATCGACGAAGCGGGCGCGGAAAGCCGCATGGCCGGCTTGCGGAGCCGGTTGCGTGCGTGGGCGACGCGCTGCCGGCGCCGCTTCGCCGAGGCGACGCGCGTGCAGTACGCGGTGACGATCGGGCTTGCACCGCTCACCGCCGCATGGTTCGCGCAGGTTTCCCTGTCGGGGCCGTTCGGCAATGCGTTCGCGATTCCGTGGGTCAGCTCGGTCGTGACGCCGGTCGTGCTGGCCGGCATCGCGCTGCCGCCGCCGCTCGATGCGGCGGCCTTTCGGCTTGCGCATGCGGCGCTCGCACCGATGATGACGCTGCTCGGGCACCTGGCCGATTGGCCGGCCGGCGTGTTCTGGCTGCGCATGCCCGACTGGCCGGTGCTGGCGCTGGCATGCATGGGTGTCGCGTGGGCGCTGATGCCGCGCGGCTGGCCGTTGCGCTGGGCGGCGCCGCTGACGTGGCTGCCGCTCGTCGCGCCGGCGCCGGATGCGCCGCCGCCGGGCGGCTTCCGGCTGACCGTGCTCGACGTCGGGCAGGGCGCGGCGGTGCTGGTCGAAACCGCGCGGCGGACCTTGCTGTTCGATGCGGGGCCGGGCGTGGAGTCGTCCCACGCCGGTACGCGGATCGTCGCGCCGGCGTTGCGGGCGCGCGGCATCGCGACGATCGATTCGCTCGTGCTCAGTCATGCGGATGCCGATCATGCGGGCGGCGCACCGGCCGTTTATGCGGCCACCGACGTGCGCCAGCTGCTGGCCGGCATTGCGCCGCGGCATCGGCTGTGGCGCGATGCGCAGGCGGCCGGCGTGACCGATCGGCTGCCGTGCGCGACCGGGCAGCGGTGGACGTGGGACGGCGTCGTGTTCACGATGCTGTGGCCGCCGGGCGGGGTGGGCACGGGTTCGTCGAACGGCCAATCGTGTGTGCTGCGCATCGATGCGGGCGGCACGTCGGCGCTGCTGACGGGCGACATCGAGGCCGCCGCCGAGCGCCGGCTGGTGGCCGATGCGCGCGACGCGCTGGCCGCGCAGATCCTGGTCGTTCCTCACCACGGCAGCCGCACGTCGTCGATCGAGCCTTTCCTCGATTCGGTCGGACCGCGCGTCGCGGTATTTCCTGTAGGCTATCGCAATCGTTTCGGGCATCCGCACCGGACCGTGCTCGCCCGCTACGAGGCGCGCGGGATTCCGTTGCCGCGCACCGATCGCGACGGCGCCGTGCGATTCGACGTCGCGCCGGCCGGCGGCGGGTTTGCATTCGCGCGCTATCGCGACGAACGGCGCCGGTACTGGATGGACCGGTAAGCGCGGCGAAGGCCGGCTTGTCAGGGGAAAGCCCGGGGCCGGCGTAGCGTGCCGAAGCACGGTTCCGACAGAATACGAAGCACGGGACGGGAGCAAGTGCCGAAGCACCGCTCCCGTCGACCAAGGAGACATCGGCGTTTGAAGGACATCCTCCACTTCTCGCATGCGAACGGCTTCCCGGCGTCGACCTACCGGACGATCTTCGCCGAACTGGCCGACGACTACGAGCTGCGCTACATCGAACGGATCGGCCACGACCGCCGCTACCCGGTGACGCGCGACTGGCCGCATCTCGTCGAGCAACTGCTCGACGACATCGGCAGCCGCTACGAGCGCCCGGTCTGGCTCGTCGGCCATTCGCTCGGCGGCTACCTGTCGTTGATGGCCGCGCTGAAGAAGCCGCAATGGGTGCGCGGCGTCGTGATGATCGATTCGCCGATCATCGCGGGCTGGCGTGCCGGCGCGCTGCGCGCGAGCCAGTGGGCGGGGCTCGACGAGCGGCTGTCGCCGGCCGCGGCGACGCGCAACCGGCGCACGCGCTGGATGAGCCGCGAGGAGGTCTGGCGGCACTTCCGCGAGAAGCCCGCGTTCGCGCGCTGGGACGAGCGGATGCTCGCCGACTATATCGACCACGGGATCCCGCAGGCCGGCGCCGACGGCGAGCGCGCGCTGGCGTTCGACCGTCAGGTCGAATACCTGATCTACCGGACGCTGCCGCACACGCTCGGCCCGCGGCTCGCGCACGGCGCGCCGGTGCCGCTCGGCTTTCTCGCCGGCACGCGCTCGCGCGAGGTCCGGCAGGTCGGACTCGAAGCGACGCGCCGCGCGACGCGCGGACGCATCGAATGGCTCGAGGGGAGCCACCTGTTCCCGATGGAGCGGCCGATCGAGACCGCCCGCGCATTGCAGCGGATGCTGAATTCGCTGAAGGCGGAAGAGGGTGGCGCCTCGCAGGCCGGCGCGCCGATGGCGAGGCGCGCCTGACGCCTCGTCCGGCGGCCGGAACGCCCGCCGGCGCACGCGCGCGGCGCCGACCGGACGGTCGGTTCGCACCGCCGCGCACGGTTGGCGCGGGGCGGCACGAAAGGGCGCGATCATCACGTCTCATCGCGTCAATTGCTGAGAAAAGGGCGGGCTTTACGGTATAATCCGTTTTTCCCGCGAGCATCCAGCGATGACCAAATATGTTTTCGTCACCGGCGGCGTAGTTTCTTCCCTCGGCAAGGGTATTGCCGCCGCCTCTCTCGCCGCGATCCTCGAATCGCGCGGTCTGAAAGTCACCCTCCTCAAACTCGATCCCTACATCAACGTCGACCCCGGCACGATGAGCCCGTTCCAGCACGGCGAAGTGTTCGTGACGGAAGACGGAGCGGAGACCGACCTCGACCTCGGCCACTATGAGCGCTTCATCAGCACGAAGATGCGCAAGGCCAACAACTTCACGACCGGCCAGATCTACGAATCGGTGATCCGCAAGGAACGCCGCGGCGACTATCTCGGCAAGACCGTGCAGGTGATTCCGCACATCACGAACGAAATCCAGGCATTCATCGAGCGCGGGGCGGCATCGGCCACCTGCGGCGAGCCGGACGTCGCGATCGTCGAGATCGGCGGCACGGTCGGCGACATCGAGTCGCTGCCATTCCTCGAGGCCGCGCGCCAGATGAGCCTGCGCCTCGGTCGCAACAGCGCGTGCTTCGTGCACCTGACGCTCGTGCCGTACGTCGCGACGGCCGGCGAACTGAAGACGAAGCCGACCCAGCACAGCGTGCAGAAGCTGCGCGAGATCGGCATCCTGCCGCACGTGCTGCTGTGCCGTGCGGATCGCCGCATCCCCGACGACGAATCGAAGAAAATCTCGATGTTCTCGAACGTGCCCGAAGACGCCGTGATCTCGGTGTGGGACGCCGACAGCATCTACAAGATTCCGCAGATGCTGCACGACCAGGGCCTCGACCGGATCATCTGCGAGGAGCTGAAGCTGTCGCCGAAGGACGCCGACCTGAGCATGTGGTCGGCGCTCGTCGAAAAGCTCGAGCATCCGAAGCACGAAGTGACGATCGGCATGGTCGGCAAGTACGTCGACCTGACCGAGTCGTACAAGTCGCTGATCGAGGCGCTGCGCCATGCGTCGATCCACACGTCGACCAAGGTCAACATCGAGTACATCGATTCGGAAGAGCTCGAGGCGAACGGTGTCGACAGCCTGAAGCATCTCGACGCCGTGCTGGTGCCGGGCGGTTTCGGCCGTCGCGGCACGGAAGGCAAGATCGCGGCGATCCGCTATGCGCGCGAGTCGAAGGTGCCGTATCTCGGCATCTGCCTCGGCATGCAGCTCGCGGTGATCGAATTCGCGCGCGACGTCGGCGGCCTGAAGCAGGCGAACAGCACGGAATTCGATCCGGACACGCCGGAGCGCGTGGTCGCGCTGATCACCGAATGGTACGACCGCGAAGGCAAGGTCGAGACGCGTACCGAGGAATCCGACCTCGGCGGCACGATGCGCCTGGGTTCGCAGCGCTGCCCGATCAAGCCGGGCACGATGGCGGAAGAAATCTACGGCAAGGACGTGAACGAGCGCCATCGCCACCGTTATGAAGTCAATAACCGCTTCGTGCCCCAGCTCGAAGCCGGCGGCCTTATCATCAGCGCCCGTACCCCGAGCGAGGATCTGCCGGAAATGATGGAGCTGCCGCGTTCGATGCACCCGTGGTTCGTCGGCGTCCAGTTCCACCCGGAATTCACGTCCACGCCGCGTGACGGTCATCCGCTGTTCAAGTCGTTCGTCGAAGCCGCGCTCGCCAACAAGCAAGCGCGCGGAGTGCAAGCATGAAGCTGTGCGATTTCGAGGTCGGTCTCGACAAGCCTTTCTTCCTGATCGCGGGTACCTGCGTCGTCGAATCGGAGCAAATGACGATCGACACGGCCGGCCGCCTGAAGGAGATCTGCGAGAAGCTGAACGTTCCGTTCATCTACAAGTCGTCCTACGACAAGGCAAACCGCAGCTCGGGCAAATCGTTTCGCGGCCTCGGAATGGACGAGGGCCTGCGGATCCTGTCCGAGGTGAAGCGCCAGCTCGGCCTGCCGGTGCTGACCGACGTGCATTCGATCGACGAGATCGAGCAGGTCGCATCGGTCGTCGACGTGCTGCAGACGCCGGCGTTCCTGTGCCGTCAGACCGATTTCATCCATGCGTGCGCGCGCTCGGGCAAGCCCGTCAACATCAAGAAGGGCCAGTTCCTCGCGCCGCACGACATGAAGAACGTGATCGACAAGGCGCGCGACGCCGCACGCGACGCGGGGCTGTCGGAAGACCGCTTCATGGCGTGCGAGCGCGGCGTCTCGTTCGGCTACAACAATCTCGTGTCGGACATGCGTTCGCTCGCGATCATGCGCGAGACGAACGCGCCGGTCGTATTCGACGCGACCCACTCGGTGCAGTTGCCGGGTGGACAGGGCACGAGCTCGGGCGGCCAGCGCGAATTCGTGCCGGTGCTCGCACGTGCGGCGGTCGCGACGGGCGTCGCGGGTCTGTTCATGGAAACGCATCCGAATCCGGCCGAGGCGAAATCGGACGGCCCGAACGCGGTGCCGCTGAACCGGATGAGCGCGTTGCTGGAGACGCTCGTCACGCTCGACCAGGCGGTGAAGCGCAACCCGTTCCTGGAAAACGATTTCAATTAAAGATCGAATGAACCTTGCGACGGCTTCGCGCGTCTGTAGCGAAAGCGGTTCCGGCGCGCACGCCGTCGCAGTTTGAAAGAATCCATCGTCATTCTCAGAGGAAACCCATGAGTGCAATCGTAGATATCATCGGCCGCGAGATCCTGGATTCGCGCGGCAACCCCACCGTCGAATGCGACGTGCTGCTCGAATCGGGCACGATGGGCCGCGCGGCGGTGCCGTCGGGCGCGTCCACCGGCTCGCGTGAGGCGATCGAACTGCGCGACGGCGAAGCCGGCCGCTACAACGGCAAGGGCGTGCTGAAGGCGGTCGAGCACATCAACACCGAAATCTCCGAAGCCATCATGGGCCTCGACGCGTCGGAACAGGCGTTCCTCGACAAGACCCTGCTCGAGCTGGACGGCACCGACAACAAGTCGCGCCTCGGCGCGAACGCGATGCTGGCCGTGTCGATGGCCGTCGCGAAGGCCGCCGCTGAAGAAGCCGGCCTGCCGCTGTACCGTTACTTCGGCGGTTCGGGCGCGATGCAACTGCCGGTGCCGATGATGAACATCGTCAACGGCGGCGCGCACGCGAACAACAGCCTGGACATCCAGGAATTCATGATCGTCCCGGTCAGCCAGCCGACGTTCCGTGAAGCGCTGCGTTGCGGCGCGGAAGTGTTCCACGCGCTGAAGAAGATCCTGAGCGACCGCGGCATGAGCACGGCCGTCGGCGACGAAGGCGGTTTCGCACCGAACTTCGGCAGCAACGACGAGTGCCTGTCGACGATCCTGCAGGCGATCGAGAAGGCAGGCTACCGTGCGGGCGAAGACGTGCTGCTCGCGCTCGACTGTGCGGCATCCGAGTTCTACCACGACGGCAAGTACCAGCTCGCGGGCGAAGGCCTGCAACTGTCGTCGGCCGAATTCACCGACTACCTCGCGACGCTCGCCGACAAGTTCCCGATCGTGTCGATCGAGGACGGCATGCACGAAAGCGACTGGGACGGCTGGAAGCTGCTGACCGAGCGCCTCGGCAAGAAGGTGCAGCTCGTCGGCGACGATCTGTTCGTCACGAACACGCGCATCCTGAAGGAAGGCATCGAGAAGGGCATCGCGAACTCGATCCTCATCAAGATCAACCAGATTGGTACGCTGACCGAAACGTTCGCGGCGATCGAAATGGCGAAGCGCGCGGGCTACACGGCCGTGATTTCGCATCGCTCGGGCGAAACGGAAGATTCGACGATCGCGGACATCGCGGTCGGCCTGAACGCCGGTCAGATCAAGACGGGTTCGCTGTCGCGCAGCGACCGCATCTCGAAGTACAACCAGCTGCTGCGTATCGAGGAAGATCTCGGCGACATCGCGAGCTACCCGGGTAAATCGGCTTTCTATAACCTGCGCTAACGCGCTACTATCGGGTTCGTCATCTCGACGCCGCTCTGTGCCTGTGCGCGGAGCGGCGCTTCTTATATCTGCGTCTCTTACATGCGGCTTGTCACTGTCGTCCTGATTGCCTTGCTGGCGCTCATTCAGTACCCCCTATGGTGGGGACACGGCGGCTGGCTGCGGGTGCACGAATTGCGTCAGCAGCTCGACGACCAGCTTCAGAAGAACGCGGACGAGAAGCTGCGTAACGAGCGCACCGCCGGCGAAGTGCAGGATCTGCAGAGCGGCACCGCGGCGATCGAGGAGCGTGCGCGCTACGAGATGGGCATGGTGAAGGACGGCGAGGTATTCGTGCAGTTCGTGTCGCCGAACGCGCCTGCGGGGCCGCTGAACAACACGCCGTCGAATACGTCGACGCGCGGCACCGTCTCCGCGGCGCCCGTGCGGGTCGTGCCGAATCCGCAGTCGATCGCGAAGCCGTCGCGCCATCATGGCGGCGACAAGGGCAAGGCGGCGCATCACTGAGCGCGATACGTCGAATCCATTGAAAAAGCGCGGGAAATGCCGCGCTTTTTTATTTCCTGCCAGTCGTCAATCGGTCGGGCGATCCCTGCTCACCACCACCAGCCCGGATAGCCGTAACCGACGCCCGTGCCCCAGCGATTGCCCCATCCTCCGCTGTAGTACCCGCCATAGACCGTCACGGGCGGCGGCGAGTAATAGGCCCACGCGCGCGCGGCTGCTTCGGCCGCCATCGCGCTGTTCTGCTCGCGCAGGACCTGCTGGTCGATCTCGTCGTAGCGCTTGCGTTCGGCGCTCGACAGCACGGGCGGCTGGCCGCCCGACGCGCCCGGTTCGGGCAGGCGGCTCAGGATCGTGGAGGTCGGCGGCGGCATCGCGCAGCCGGCAAGCGCGAGCGTGCCGGCGGTCATGCTCGTCAGGGCGATGGTGCGGATGGTCCCGAAGGGGCGGCGATTCATGTGTTTCTCCTGCGGCGCGCCGACCGTGGAAAGCGACTGGCATGGGAGGCAGGGCCTCCGGCGCCTGAGCCGCGCATGCGGCGCTCGTGCGTCATTATGCGCCCGTGCCGCGCCGGTGGCGGGCACGAGCGCACGGCTCAGTGACGCTGGCCGGTCGCGGGTGCGATGCCGGTTTCGACACCGGGCGCCGCGAACAGTTGCGCGACGTCGACCGGATCGAACTCGTAGCGCTGGTTACAGAACTCGCAGTGGATCTCGACGTGGCCGCGCTCGACGATCACGCTGTCGACTTCTTCGCGACCGAGCATGCGCAGCATCGCACCGACCTTCTCGCGCGAGCACGAACACTGGAAGCGCGTGCCGGCCGGTTCGAAGTGCTGCACGTTTTCCTGCCAGAACAGCCGGCGGAACACGACTTCCGGTTCGACCTCGAGCAGTTCCTTCGCGGACAGCGTGCCGCCGAGCGTGCACACGCGCTCCCACGTGTCGATATCGGTTTCGGCGTTGCGCGGCACGATCCCGCCGTCGCCCGGCAGCTTCTGCAGCAGCATGCCGACCGCGCGGTCGCGATCGGCCGCGAGCCACAGCCGCGTGTCGAGCTGCTCCGAGTGATGCATGTAGTGCTCGAGTACCTGCGACACCGATTCGAGCGGGCCGTCGACGCCGTTCAGCGGCACGATGCCCTGGTACGGCTGCTGGCCCGGCAATTTGTCGGCCGGGTCGAGCGTGATCACGCAGCGGCCGTGGCCGCTCGCGTTGACGAGCGTCGCGAAACTCGTGTCGTCGCCGATCGTCTGCGCGGCGTCGCCCGAGAACTTCGCGGTGGCCCGCATCGACAGATCGGACCCGCACTGGACGACCAGCATCTGGACCGGCCCGTCGCCGAAGATCTGCATGATCAGGGTGCCGTGAAATTTCAGGTTCGCGGACAGCAGCGCGCACGCGGCCATCATCTCGCCGAGCACCGTGCGCACGGGGGCAGGGTAGTCGCGGCGGGCGAGCACTTCCTGCCACGTGTTGCGCAGCGAAACGATCTCGCCGCGCACGGGCGCCGCATTGAACATGAATTTCTGTAACTGGTCGCTCACTCTTCTTCCTTGAAATCCGTGCGAATCACCCGATCCGCACGAGTTGCTCCTTGAAATGCGCGCGTCGCTCGACATACGTCTTCGCGTTCGCGCGCAGCCGCGCGACGTCTTCGGCCGACAGCTCGCGCACGACTTTCGCCGGTGCGCCGAGAATCAGCGAGTTGTCCGGGAACGTCTTGCCTTCCGTCACGACCGCGCCGGCACCAACCAGACAGTTGCGGCCGATGACCGCTCCATTCAAGACCACCGCCTGAATCCCGATCAGCGAACCTTCGCCGATCGTGCAGCCGTGCAGCATGGCCTGGTGCCCGATCGTCACGTTTTCGGCAATCGTCAGCGGAAACCCCGGGTCGGTATGCAGAACCGCGCCTTCCTGGACGTTGCTGCCGGCGCCCACCGTAATCGTCTCGTTGTCGCCGCGAATCGTCGCGCCGAACCACACGCTCGCGTTTTCCGCGAGCACGACCTTGCCGATGATGGCTGCCGTATCGGCGACGAATACGCTTTCGTGGATCGTCGGGGCCGTCTCGCCCAGCTTGTAGATCGTCACGGAGTCTCCTTGTCTCTTCGATGATGGGCGCCGGTAGAATGGCGCGTCCGGTTTGCCCGGCGCGTGGCGCCGCGGAACAAACGCATATTGTAAACCGTCGCGTGCCTGTGCTCCCGCGATGCGTACGCAAGGTGTCCCCGTTTATGAGCATCGCGTCTTCTTCTTTCGGCCAGACGCTGGCCTGTGTGCGCAGCGTGGCGCTCGATGCGCTGCGCGTGACCGAGCCGGCGGCCAAGGCCGCGCAGGTACGCGCGCTGCACGATGCGCTGCGGGCCGGGCAGGCCGCGATCGCGCCGTCGCTTCAACTGCGCGAACCGGCCGATCTGCCTGGGCGCCCGGCGCGGCCGCCGCTCGTCGAGCCGCGTCAGCTCGAGCGGCGCAGCATGCGCTCGCCGCAAGGGCGCGCCGTGCTGCTGCACGCGCTCGCCCATATCGAATTCAATGCGATCAATCTGGCGCTCGACGCGGTCTGGCGCTTCGCGGGCCTGCCGGACGCGTTCTATGCCGACTGGCTGAAGGTCGCGGCCGAGGAGGCCTATCACTTCACGCTGCTGTCCGACCGGCTCGCGGCATTCGGGCACGCCTACGGCGATTTTCCCGCGCACAACGGGCTGTGGGAGATGTGCGAGCGGACCAAGGACGACGTGCTGGCGCGCATGGCGCTCGTGCCGCGGACGCTCGAGGCCCGCGGGCTCGACGCGTCGCCGCCGATCCGCGCGCGGCTCGTGCAGGCGGGCGACGATGCGTCGGCCGCGATCCTCGACGTGATCCTGCGCGACGAAATCGGCCATGTCGCGGTCGGCAACCGCTGGTTCCGCCATTTGTGCGATGCAGCCGGCCGCGATCCCGTGCCGACTTATCGGCAGCTCGCCGAGCGATACCACGCGCCGCGGCTGCGCGGCCCGTTCAATTTCGATGCGCGGCGCGATGCCGGCTTCGAGCAGGCCGAACTCGACGAACTGGCCGCGCAGGACGCGGCGGACGAACGCCCCGCGCATTAGCCGGATCACGTTCGGCTGCGTCCCGGGCGACCGCCGGCCGACTCGCGCGCCCGATCGATGGTGTCCTGCCGGCCGGCCCTGGAACGACCTTGCCGCTAGAGCGGTAGCTCGATTGCCGATCGCCGGAACCAAGGCGTCGCCGCTATAATCGAACGATCATTCTTTTTTTGGCGGCTGCAATGAGTGCCACGAGTTCTGTTTCCGATTTCGTCACGGTGCGCGGCGTCCGGCTGCATGTGCGGCGCTGGGGCCGGCCCGACGCGCCGACGCTGTTCATGCTGCACGGCTGGATGGACGTCGCGGCGTCGTTCCAGTTCGTCGTCGATGCGCTGGCGGGCGACTGGCAGGTGATCGCGCCGGACGCGCGCGGCTTCGGGCTGTCCGACTGGCCGGTCGCGCGGCAGGGCGGCGGCCACTACTGGTTCCACGAGTACCTGGGCGATCTCGATGCGCTCGTCGAGCGCTATGCGCCGACCGGCGAGGTCAATCTGGTCGGGCACAGCATGGGCGCGAACGTCGTGTGCCTGTATGCCGGCGCACGGCCGGAACGGGTGCGGCGCGTGGTCGACCTCGAAGGGTTCGGGCTCGCGCCGGCCCGCGCCGAACAGGCGCCGCGCCGGCTGCGCGGCTGGCTCGACGAGCTGCGCGAGCCACCCGCGCTGCGGCCGTACGCATCCCTCGACGACGTGGCGGCGCGCCTGATCAAGACCAATCCGCGGCTCGACCCGCGCCGCGCCGCGTTTCTCGCCGCGCACTGGTCGAAACGCGGCGACGACGGCCTCTACCACCTGCTCGCCGACCCGGCGCACAAGATGCCGGGCCCGCTGCTGTACCGGCTCGACGAAGTGATGGCCATCTGGAAGCAGGTGCGCGCGAAGGTGCTGCACGTCGAGGCCGTCAATTCGCCGACGCTCGCGCATCTCGCCGGCGACATCCCGCTGCCTGAATTCAAGGCGCGCTTCAACGCATTCCCCGACTGGCGCGAGAAACTCGTCGAGGATGCCGGCCACATGGTGCATCACGACCAGCCCGAGCAGATCGCGTCGCTGATCGAGGCGTTCTGCGCGTAGGCGCGTGGCGCCGTCGGCGCGGCAGGCGGGCGGCGCAATTGCCGCGTTGCAGTAGAATGAGGCCTTACCTGCCATGCCTACGATGAACGCCGATCTCCACTGCCATTCCAATGTTTCCGACGGGTTGCTGTCGCCCGCCGACGTCGCGCGCCGTGCGCATGCGGGCGGCGTGACCCTGTGGGCGCTGACCGACCACGACGAGATCGGCGGCCAGGCGGCGGCGCGCAGCGAGGCGGAAGCGCTCGGCATGCGCTACCTGAGCGGCGTCGAGATTTCCGTCACGTGGGCCTCGCGCACCGTGCACATCGTCGGTCTGCACATCGATCCCGCCAATCCGGTGCTGGTCGACGGCCTGTACCGCACGCGCCACGGCCGCGCGGCGCGCGCGCTGGCGATCGCGGAGCAGCTCGCGACGCTCGGTATTCCCGACGCGTACGAAGGCGCGCTGAAATACGTATCGAATCCCGATCTGATCTCGCGCACGCACTTCGCGCGCTTTCTCGTCGAGAACGGCCACGCCGAATCGACGTCCGACGTGTTCGACCGCCTGCTCGGCGACGGCAAGCCCGGCTTCGTCCCGCATCGCTGGGCGTCCCTGTCCGACGCGGTCGGCTGGATCCGCGCGGCAGGCGGCGAAGCGGTGGTCGCGCATCCGGGCCGCTATCGCTATACGCCGGTCGAATTCGACGCGTTCTTCGGCGAGTTCATCGATCTCGGCGGCCGCGCGATCGAGGTCATCACGGGCAGTCACACGCCCGACCAGTACCGCGAATACGCGGACGTTGCGCGCCGCTTCGGCTTCGAAGTGTCGCGCGGCTCGGATTTCCACGCGCCGGGCGAGGGCCGCATCGAGCTCGGCGGCCTGCCGCCGTTGCCGCCCGACCTGACGCCGGTCTGGGAGCGCTGGCTCTGACGCCCGGCGGCTTCGGGCCGCCCGCGTTGCCGCCGAGGCGCGCATCCGACTTCTCCCTCTTTACGTGTCCCCATGTCCCAGTTCTTCAGGATTCATCCGGATAATCCGCAGCCGCGCCTGATCAAGCAGGCGGCGGAGATCGTCAGCAAGGGCGGCGTGATCGCGATGCCGACCGATTCGAGCTATGCGCTCGCGTGCCATCTCGACGACAAGGATGCGGTCGAGCGCGTGCGCCGGATTCGCGGCCTCGACGAGAAGCAGCACCTGTCGCTGCTCGTGCGCGACCTGTCCGAGCTCGCCAACTTCGCGATGGTCGACAACCGCCAGTACCGGCAGATCAAGTCGGTGACGCCGGGCCCGTACGTGTTCATCCTGCAGGCGACGAAGGAAGTGCCGCGCCGGTTGTCGCACCCGTCGCGCAAGACGATCGGGCTGCGCGTGCCCGATCACGCGATCACGCTCGCGCTGCTGGAGTCGCTTGGCCAGCCGTTGCTCGGCACGACGCTGATCCTGCCGCCGGACGACGAACCGCTGAACGATCCCGAAGAAATCCGCACGCGGCTGGAGAAACAGGTCGATCTCGTGATCGACGGCGGCGCGTGTCCGCGCGAACCGTCGACGGTGATCGACCTGACCGGCGATGCGCCCGAACTCGTCCGCGCGGGCCGCGGCGCGCTCGAACCGTTCGGACTCTCGGCCGCATGACGCGCCGTGCCGTTTTTGCGCGAGTGCGCTTGTTACAATAACGCGATATGGATGCTTCCCTGATACAGACCATCGCCGTCTACGCGCTGCCCGTGATCTTCGCGATCACGCTGCACGAGGCCGCGCATGGTTACGCCGCGCGCCTGCTCGGCGACAACACCGCCTACGCGATGGGGCGCGTGTCGTTCAATCCGATGCGCCACATCGACCCGCTCGGCACGATCGCGATTCCGCTCGCGATGTACTTCCTGACCGGCGGCGCGTTCCTGTTCGGCTATGCGAAGCCGGTGCCGGTGTCGTTCGGCAACCTGCGCAATCCGCGCTGGGGCAGCCTGTGGGTCGCGCTCGCGGGCCCGGCCTGCAACTTCGTGCAGGCACTGGTCTGGGGCCTGCTGACCCTCGTGCTGCCGGCCGTCGGCATCGACGAGCCGTTCTTCACGCGGATGGCGTTCGCCGGCGTCAGCGCGAACCTCGTGCTCGGCGTGCTGAACCTGTTTCCGCTGCCGCCGCTCGACGGCGGCCGCATCCTGGCGGCGTTGCTGCCGACCAGGCAATCGATCGCGTTGTCGCGCATCGAGCCGTACGGTTTCATCATCGTCCTCGTGCTCGTCACGACGGGCGTGCTGACGAACTTCTGGCTGCGTCCGCTCGTCAACGTCGGCTATGCCGTCCTGAACGCCATCCTGTCTCCCTTCGCCTCGCTTTTCTAACGACAATCATGTTCCCAGAACGTATTTTCTCCGGCATGCGACCCACCGGGTCGCTGCACCTCGGTCATTACCACGGCGTGCTGAAAAACTGGGTGAAGCTGCAGTCCGAGTACCCGTGCTTCTTCTGCGTCGTCGACTGGCACGCGCTGACGACGCACTACGAGACGCCCGAGGTCATCGAGAAGAACGTGTGGGACGTGCTGATCGACTGGCTCGCGTCCGGCATCGATCCGGGGCAGGCGACGCTGTTCATCCAGAGCAAGGTACCCGAACATGCGGAACTCGCGCTGCTGCTCGGCATGAGCACGCCGCTCGGCTGGCTCGAACGCGTGCCGACCTACAAGGAGCAGATGGAGAAGCTGAAGGACAAGGATCTGTCCACCTACGGCTTCCTCGGCTACCCCGTGCTGATGGCCGCCGACATCCTGCTGTATCGCGGCTCGCTCGTGCCGGTCGGCGAGGACCAGGTGCCGCACGTCGAGATGACGCGCGAGATCGCGCGCCGCTTCAACTATCTGTACGGCCGCGAGCCCGGTTTCGAGGAGAAGGCGCTCGAAGCCGCGAAGAAGCTCGGCGGCAAGCGCGCGAAGCTCTATCACGAGCTGCGCAACGCGTATCAGCAGGAAGGCGACGACGAGGCGCTCGAACAGGCGCGCGCGATGCTGCAGGAATCGCAAAGCCTGTCGATGAGCGACCGCGAGCGCCTGTTCGGCTATCTCGAAGGCGCGCGCAAGATCATCCTGGTCGAGCCGCAGGCGCTGCTGACCGAGGCGTCGCGGATGCCGGGCCTCGACGGGCAGAAGATGTCCAAGTCGTACGGCAACACGATCGGCCTGCGTGAAGACGCCGAGACGATCACGAAGAAGGTCCGCACGATGCCGACCGACCCCGCACGCGTGCGCCGCACCGATCCGGGCGATCCCGACAAGTGCCCGGTGTGGCAGCTTCACCAGGTCTATACGGACGAAGCGACGCACGAATGGGTGCAGAAGGGCTGCCGCTCGGCGGGCATCGGCTGCCTCGACTGCAAGCAGCCGGTCGTCGAAGGCATCCTGCGCGAACAGCAGCCGATGCTCGAGCGTGCGCAGAAATACATGGACGATCCGTCGCTGCTGCGCGCGATCGTCGCGGACGGTTGCGACAAGGCGCGCAAGTACGCGACGGAAACGATGCGCGACGTGCGCGACGCGATGGGCCTGTCGTACAACTGATCCGGCGCATGAGCGAGTCCGTCATCGCCGCCGCGGGCGGCCACGTCGGCCAGGCCGAGCCGTCGCGCTGGGTTGCGCAATGGGCGCGGCTCGTGCCGGCCGGCGGTGCGATGCTCGACGTCGCCGCGGGCGGCGGCCGCCATGCGCGCTGGTTCGCTTCGCGCGGGCATCCGGTCGTCGCGCTCGACCGCGATCCGGCCGCGCTGGCCGCGTTGCGCGCGATTCCCGGCGTCGCCGCCCGCGCGGCCGATCTCGAAGGCGCGCCGTGGCCGCTGCCGGCCGGCGAGCGGTTCGCGGCCGTGATCGTCACCAACTATCTGCATCGCCCGCTCTGGCCCTATCTGCTCGATGCCGTGGCGCCGGGCGGCGTGCTGATCTACGAAACCTTCGCGCAAGGAAACGAAACGGTCGGAAAACCGTCCAACCCCGCGTTCCTGCTCGCCCCCGGCGAGTTGCTGGACGCCGTGCGCGGCCACCTGCGGGTGGTCGCGTACGAGGACGGTTTCGTCGTCGCGCCGCGCGAGGCGTTCGTCCAGCGTCTCTGCGCGGTGCGCGAGGGCGCGACCCCGAAGGCGGGGGCGGGAATTCCACGTTACGAACTGCCCGGCTAATCCGCTACAATCTCAATGTTTACCGGTACACATTCAATCGCGTTTCATGGCTAACGGCACCCAAGACGGCATTCAAATCCGCGGCAGCATCCCCGCGATCGTCACCCCGATGCTCGAAGACGGCAGTCTCGATCTGCCGGCGTTTCGCAAACTGATCGACTGGCACATCGCGGAAGGCACCGATGCGCTCGTCGTCGTCGGTACGAGCGGCGAGTCGGCAACGCTCAGCGTCGAAGAGCACATCCTGATGATCCGCACGGCGGTCGAGCATGCGGGCAAACGCATCCCGATCATCGCGGGCGCGGGCGGCAACTCGACCGCCGAGGCGATCGAGCTGACGAAGCACGCGAAGGCGGTCGGCGCGGACGCGACGCTGCAGGTCGTGCCGTACTACAACAAGCCGACGCAGGAGGGCATGTACCGCCACTTCCGCACGATCGCCGAAGCGGTCGACCTGCCGGTGATCCTGTACAACGTGCCGGGCCGTACGGTCGCGGACATGGCGCACGAGACGACGCTGCGCCTCGCGCAGGTACCGGGCATCATCGGCGTGAAGGAAGCGACCGGCAACATCGATCGCGCCGCGCACCTGATCAAGGCCGCGCCGAAGCATTTCGCGATCTACAGCGGCGACGATCCGACCGCGATCGCGCTGATGCTGCTCGGCGGCCACGGCAACATCTCGGTGACCGCGAACGTCGCGCCGCGCGCGATGAGCGAGCTGTGCCGCGCGGCGCTGGCCGGCGACGTGCAGACGGCCCGCACGCTGCACATGAAGCTGCTGTCGCTGCACAAGAACCTGTTCATCGAAGCGAACCCGATCCCGGTGAAATGGGCGCTGCAGGCGATGGGCAAGATGCAGGGCGGCATCCGGCTGCCGCTCACGGCGCTCGACGAGCGCTGTCACGATGCCGTGCGTTCGGCCCTCGTCGAGGCCGGCGTTCTCGCCTGATGCCCAGGCGGCCGCGTCCTGCGGCCGCCGGCTCGACCCCTGATCAACCCGCACCGGCCGGCTCCGTCCGGCGCCGCTCCTGACGAGCGTTCTAGCAAGACGAAGGATTTCATGAAACGTTTCGCCATTTCCTCTCGCGCCATCCAGTTGTCGGTGGTGGCGCTGGCGCTGGGCGCGCTCGCTGGCTGCGATACGCTGAACGACTACCTGGCCCCTGACCGGGTCAACTACAAGAATACCGGCTCGGCGCCGCCGCTCGCGGTGCCGAGCGACCTGAAGCCGGTGCCGACGACGCAGCAGTTCGTCGCGCCGCCGACCAACGCCGGGCTCGGCACGCTGCCGCCGCGGGCCACGACGCAGGCCGGCAACGCGACCGACGGCATCCCGAGCGCGCAGGATCCGCTCGGCATGCACATCGAGCGCGACGGTGACCGCCGCTGGCTCGTCGTCGACGGCCGAACGCCCGAGCAGCTGTGGCCGATCCTGAAGGAGTTCTGGCAGGAGAACGGCTTCTCGCTGAAGACCGATGCGCCGTCGACGGGCATCATGGCCACCGACTGGGCCGAGAACCGCGCGAACATTCCGGACGACTGGTTCCGCCGCACGATCGGCAAGGTCATCGATTTCGCCTATTCGTCGGGTACGCGCGACCGCTTCCGCACGCTCGTGAACCGGACGTCGGACGGCAATACCGACATCTCGATCACGCACAGCGCGATGGAAGAAATGATGGTCGGCCCGCAGGGCGGCACGTCGTCGCGCTGGGAAGAGCGTCCGCGCAACCCGGTGCTCGAAGCCGTGTTCCTGTCGAAGCTGATGCAGAAGTTCGGCCTGACCGACGCACAGGCGAAGCAGTTGCTGACCGATGCGCGCCCCGCGACGGCGCCGGCGCAGGTCGGCGACACGAGCGGCGGCGCAGCGACGCTGCAACTGGCCGAGTCGTTCGACCGCGCGTGGCTGCGCGTGGGCCTGGCGCTCGACCGGACCAACTTCACGGTCGACAATCGCGACCGCGAGAAGGGCGTGTACACCGTGCGTTACGCGAACTCGATGGAAGAGCTCAAGCGTGACGGCCTGTTCGGCAAGCTGTTCTACGGCGGCCCGTCGGCGGCCAAGCCCGGCAAGGAATATCTGATCAACGTGCGTTCGCAGGGCAATGGCGGTACGCAGGTCGCGGTGGTCGGCGCGAACGGCCAGGTCGACAACTCGTCGGACGCGCAGCGGCTCATTTCGCTGCTGCACGCGCAGCTGAACTGAGCGCGTGCGATTCTCCAGCCTCGGAAGCGGCAGCGAAGGCAACGCGCTCGTCGTCGAGGCCTCGAGCGGCACGACGACCACGCGCGTGCTGCTCGACTGCGGCTTTTCCGCCAAGGAGGTCGAGCGCCGGCTCGGCCGACTGAATCTCTGCATCGCCGATCTCGATGCGATTCTCATCACCCATGAACACAGCGACCACGTCGGCAGTGCGCTGACGCTCGCGCGCCGTGCCTCGCTGCCGCTCTACATGAGCTGGGGCACCGCGCGCGCGGTCGGCGCGGACGAGGCCGATGTCGATCTCCACGTGCTATGGGGCGACGAGACGGCCGCGATACGCGATCTGGCCGTGATGCCCTATACGGTCCCCCACGATGCGCGGGAACCGCTCCAGTTCGTCTTCACGGACGGAAGCCGCCGGCTCGGCGTGCTGACGGACGTCGGGATGGCCACGCCGCACATCACGGCCGTCCTGAGCGGCTGCGACGCGCTCGTGCTCGAATCCAACCACGATACCGCGATGCTCGCCGCCAGCCGCTATCCGCAGTCGCTGAAGGCGCGGATCGGCGGCAACCATGGCCACCTGAGCAACGACGCGGCGGCCGACATCCTCGCGTCGCTCGAACGCAGCCGTCTCCAGCATCTGGTCGCGGCTCATCTGAGCCAGCAGAACAACCTGCCGGAACTGGCTCGCCGGGCGTTTGGCGGCGTACTCGGGACGGACGGGGAAGACGTGATCGTGGCCTCGCAGGACGCGGGCTTCGACTGGCTGATGCTCGGATGAGCGGGGCAGGGCCGCTGCGGCGGCTCCAGGCGGCTGGCGGCCGCTCGATTCGAAAGCGACAGACGTAAAAAAACCGGCCCTCGGGCCGGTTTTTTTTCAGCTAATGCTGAAGGCTTACTGGCTTGCGCCCGAAGCCGGAGCAGCCGTCGCTGCCGAAGCAGCCGACGCCACTGCAGCAGCAGCGTCGCTCGCAGCAGCCGTTGCCGACGAAGCAGCAGCCGAAGCGTCGCTCGCAGCACCAGCAACTGCCGAAGCAGCCGACGAAGCAGCAGCCGAAGCGTCGCTTGCAGCCGACGAAGCAGCTTGATCAGCGCTCTTGTTGCAAGCAGCCAGTGCAACAGCAGCCAACAGGGAAGCTACGAGGAGGGATTTCTTCATGATCACGTCCTTTTATGGTTAAAGGTAAGCAACAGCGCGAAACAATACCGGTAATGTGCTCCAACACCGACCTGGGCCGCTGGTGGAGACGCACTTCTAGAGCGTGAATCTTCCCTACGGCTTGGGCGGAAATTATATGCACTTTCCTATCGACCGTCGACAAATGCGGGGTCAATACGTTGTCTTTCCCATACAGAATTTGATCTGGACGGGCATACGGGGCGACTCACACTAATTCCGGCTTCCGACCCGTATCCAGCCCGCACGATACCACTCGTGCAACAAGGCTGTCATCGAGGGAACCCGGGATAGTGTTACAAACCGTTTCGCCTCCATCTGGCGGTGATTGGCCAGTTCGGGCAGCCATTCATCGGCTTGCTCGAGCGGTCCTTCCTCGCCATTAATGAAGTACGAGCGCGCGTTATACATCAATGCGGCCCTTCTGTCGAGACTCACGCCACGGCGGGACGCTTGCGTGACGAACGCGGCCTCGGACAGCGGACGCTCCGGCGCGTCGAAAACGACGTTCGATTTGGGCTCGCTCAGATAGCAGCCGAGAAATTCGGCGACGTCGCGCTTGCGCCAGCGGATCGCGTCGACGATCTCGGCGACCCGTTCGACCATGGCCGGCGGCAGTTGCGCGGGCGCGTCGACGGCCGGCTGCTTCGGATCGCGGTAGAGATCGTCGCCCCCCGCGTCGCGCAGGCCGCCGCGCTCCGCGAGGTAGTACAGGAACTGGGCGCCCAGCTCGCCGGCGGACGGGGCCCGGAAGCCGATCGAGCAGGTCATGCACTCGCCTTCGGCGACGCCGTCGTGCGCGATGTGCGGCGGCAGGTACAGCATGTCACCGGGCTCCAGCACCCATTCGTCGCTCGGCTCGAAGTTTTCGAGGATCTTCAGCGGTACGTCCGGCTGCAGCGACAGATCTTTCTGCGCGCCGACCCGCCAGCGGCGCCGGCCTTCGACTTGCAGCAGGAATACGTCATATGAATCGAAGTGCGGGCCGACGCCGCCGCCGTCCGTCGCATACGAGATCATCAGGTCGTCCAGCCGCGCGTCGGGGATGAAGCGGAAGCGGTCGAGCAGCGCGCGGGCCGCGTCGACGTGCAGGTCGAGTCCCTGCACGAGCAAGGTCCAGGATTTGCGCGTGACCGCGGGCAGCGAGTCCGGCTCGAACGGACCCTGCGCCAGTTGCCACTTGTTACGAAAATGGGTGATCAATCGCGATTCCGCGTCATAGTCGGCGGCGAGCTCGAACAATGCCTCGCGCGTGACCGGGGATGCGACGCCGGGGATCGCCTGGCGGATCAGCAGCGGCTTCTTTTGCCAGTAGCCGCGCATGAATTGCGCCGGCGTGAGACCGCCGAGCAGCGGCGTGGGAAGATCGGGGGGCGGCGCGCCGAGCGTGGCCGCAGCGGTATCCCGCGGTTCGGCTTGAGACCGGTTGGGCATCGTATAATGAGACTTGTAATTGGGAGAATTGGATGAAGATCGCAAAAAACACCGTCGTATCGGTCACTTACAAGCTGTCGGACACACAGGGCAATCTGATCGAGGAAAGCGACGAGCCGATGGTCTATCTGCACGGCGGCTATGATGGCACGTTCCCCAAGATCGAGGAACAGCTCGACGGGCACGAGGCGGGCTACCAGGCGCAGATCCAGCTCGAGCCGGAGGACGCGTTCGGCGACTACGATCCCGAGCTCGTGAAGATCGAGCCGCGCGATCGTTTTCCCGAGCCGCTCGAAGTGGGCATGCAGTTCGAAGGCACGCCGGAAGACGCTGACGAGGAAGTCGACTCGCTGATCTATACGGTCACCGATATCGCCGAAGACAAGGTCGTGCTCGACGGCAATCACCCGCTGGCGGGCATGGCGCTGCGTTTCGCGCTGACCGTGAAGGACGTGCGCGAAGCCACCGAAGACGAAATCGAGCACGAGCACGCGCATGGCGCGGAAGGGCTGGAGATCGTCGACGAGGATGACGACGAGGACGGCGAAGCGCCGTCAGGGCGTACCCTGCACTGAGCTTGCCGGCAGGCCCGGCGCCGGCCCTGATGCGGGGGGCGGTGCCGGCCACGACGCGCCGCCTGGTGCGGCGCCGTCGCCCTGCAACGGCGGCGCGACCGACGACGAGTCGGGCAGCGCCGGCAGCGCGGGGATTTCCGGCATCTGCGGCAGCGGCACGTCGTCGCGCGGCACGAGCGGCAGCGTGGGCGGTACCGGCAGGTTCTTCGGCACCTCCTGCAGGCTCACGTTGAAGATCGTCTGCCGCGCCGGCGAGACGGTCACCTTGACCCACTGATTCGCCGGATTGCGCGGTCCGATCGCAACGCGCGTCACGTTTCCTACCAACTCACCGTCGTCGGCATGCAGCGGACGGTCGATCAGAAAGCCGTTCGCCAGCGGTTCGCCGCTCGCGTGCATCACCAGTATCGGGCCGCGGAACGTCGCCGCCGCCTTCACCAATGTTCGTTTCAGTTCACGGAAGCCGTCGCGTACGCGCGGCCGGTTGAAACGCAGCCACGCGAAGCGCTCCGAGCGTTCGTAGCGTTCGAACTGCGGATCGCCCTCGAAAATCACGACCATCGCGCGCGCTTCGCGCCGCTTCGCATATTCGGCCGTATGGTCGATCCAGAAGCCGTTCGCGATGATGCGGTCCTCGAATTCGCCGTTGCGGCCGCCCGCCGTCGAATAATGGTTGTTCGGCGCCGGCGCGTTGAGTGCGACGTAGACGATGTCGTCGCGCATCCAGCGCGCGTTCTCGCGATATGGCCGGAACCGTGCGACTTCGCTCTCCCGCGTAATCTGCAGTGCACCGGGGTCGGGCAGCGCCGAGTCGGCGAGCAGTGTCTGTCGCAGGAAATCGAGCCGCTCGACCGGATCGTACCCGCCGCCGGCCGCGGTGTTGCACGCGATCCAGTCGTCGTGCCCGGGAATGAACACGAGCGGCACGCGCGCCGAATCCAGGATCGCGCCGCGCTGCGAATACAGCGTGTCGCGGCATGCTTCCTTCGAACCTTTGATGTCGCCCGCGTAGACGACGAACGCGAGGTTGCGCTCGCGTGCGATCGCATCGAGCAGCCGCTGCGCGGCCGGTTCGTCAGACGGCCCATTGATGACGCCCGACACGACCGCGAACGAGTAGGGCGCGGCACTGCGCTTGGGCGGCGCGGCCAGCGCACCGGCCTGCGCCAGCGCAAGCAGTGTCGCGGCGAGCGCGGCGGCGGCGCGGGCCGGCAGGCCCCGCGCAATGCGCTTACGCGTGCCCGTCGGCATCGTGCGACCGGACCAGCGTGCGCAGTTCGTACAGCAGGTCGAGCGCCTCGCGCGGCTTGAGATCGTCGGGATCGATGTCGCGTAGTTTCTCGAGCGCCGGATGCGGCGCGTCGGGCAGCGCCGGCGCGTCCGCGCATTCGAGATCGTCGATGGCCGCCGGCGGCGCGCTGAAGAGGTCGAGTTGCGGCGTGTGCTGGGATGCCGACTGCTGTTCGAGGTACGCGAGGTGCTTGCGCGCGGCGCGGATCACGGGCGCCGGGACGCCTGCGAGCTGCGCGACCTGAAGGCCATAGCTCTGGTTCGCCGGGCCTTCGTTGACCGCGTGCAGGAACACGATCCCGTGGCCGTGCTCGACGGCCGACAGGTGGACGTTGGCCGCCTGCGGGAATTCGGCCGGCAGTTGCGTCAGCTCGAAGTAGTGCGTCGCGAACAGCGTGTAGCACGCGTTGTGCGCCAGCAGGTGGCGCGCGATGGCCCAGGCGAGCGCGAGGCCGTCGAAGGTCGACGTGCCGCGGCCGATCTCGTCCATCAGCACGAGGCTTTGCGGCGTCGCGTCGTTGAGGATCGCCGCGGCTTCGGTCATCTCGACCATGAAGGTCGAGCGGCCGCCCGCGAGATCGTCGGCCGCGCCGATGCGCGTGAAGATCCGGTCGATCGGGCCGAAGCACGCCGATTTCGCCGGCACGTAGCTGCCCACGTACGCCATCAGCGCGATCAGCGCGGTCTGCCGCATGAACGTGGACTTACCGCCCATGTTCGGCCCGGTGATCAGCAGCAGTTTGCGCTCGGTGCCGAACCGGCAGTCGTTCGCGATGAACTGCTCGACCTGCGCTTCGACGACCGGATGACGACCCTGCTCGATTTCGATGCCGATCTCGTCGGTGAAGGTCGGCGCGACCCAGTCGAGCGCGCGAGCGCGTTCGGCGAAGGCGGCCAGCAGGTCGAGTTCGGCGAGGGCCGATGCGACGCGCTGGCACTCCGGGATGAACGGTAGCAGCGCCTGCAACACCGAGTCGTACAGCGCGCGCTCGCGCGCCAACGCGCGCTCCTGTGCGGACAGCGCCTTGTCCTCGAAGGTCTTCAGTTCCGGCGTGATGTAGCGTTCGGCGTTCTTCAGCGTCTGGCGGCGGCGGTAATCGTCGGGCACCTTGTCGGTCTGGCCGCGCGTGACCTCGATGTAGAAGCCGTGCACCTTGTTGTATTCGACGCGCAGGTTCGCGATGCCGGTACGCGCGCGCTCGCGCGCTTCGAGATCGATCAGGAACTGCCCGCAGTTCTCCGAAATGTCGCGCAGCTCGTCGAGCTCGGCATCGTAGCCGCGCGCGATCACGCCGCCGTCGCGCACCATCGCGGCCGGCTCGGTCGCGATCGCGTTCGTCAGCAGGTCGAGGCATTCGGCGGGTGGCGCGAGCGCTGCATCGACGCGCGCGAGGGCATCCGCGTTCGCGACGATCGCGCCGATGCGCTCGCGCAGTGCCGGCAGCGCGGCGAACGTGTCGCGCAGGCTCGACAGGTCGCGCGGGCGCGCGGACAGCAGTGCGAGACGTCCGGTGATCCGTTCGACGTCGGCGATCTGGCGCAGCGCGCTGCGCAACGCATCGAGGCTCGCGTTGGCCGGTGCGTCCAGCAGCGCGCCGATCGCCTGTTGGCGCGACTGCGCGGCAACGGAGGCGCGCGGCGGGTGATGCAGCCAGTGGCGCAGCAGGCGGCTGCCCATCGTCGTGCAGCAGGTGTCGAGCAGCGAATACAGCGTGGGCGACTCGGTGCCGCGCAGCGTCTCGGTCAGTTCGAGGTTGCGGCGCGTAGCCGGATCGAGGCCGATGTATTCGGTTTCGTTCTCGACCTTCAGGCTGCGCACGTGCCGCAGTTGCTGGCCTTGCGTGGCCGCCGCGTAGAGCAGCAGCGCGCCGGCCGCGCCGCATGCGCTCGTCAGCGAATGCGCGCCGAAACCGTCGAGGCTCGCGACGTCCAGCTGGTCGCACAGGCGCTGCGTGCCCGACGCGATGTCGAAGTGCCAGGCCGGCACGCGCTTGCTCGCACCCACGCCGGCGGGAATGGCATCGGTTGCGCCGTCCGGCGTCAGGATTTCGGCCGGCCGGATGCGTTCGAGCGCGGCGGCAAGCTGCTCGGGCTCGATTTCGGCGAGCCGCAACGCGCCGCTCGCGAGGTTCAGCCACGCGAGGCCGATATTGACCGCGACACCGCGCTTGTTGTGGCCGGTGCACATCGCGAGCAGGTAGACGTCGTTCTTGTCGGACAGCAGTGCGGCATCGGTCAGCGTGCCGGGCGTGACGACGCGCACGACCTTGCGCTCGACCGGGCCCTTCGACGTGGCCGGATCGCCGATCTGCTCGCAGATCGCGACCGATTCGCCCATTTTCACGAGCTTCGCCAGATACTGTTCGACCGCGTGATGCGGGACGCCGGCCATCTTGATCGGCGTGCCGGCCGACGCGCCGCGCTGCGTGAGGGTCAGGTCGAGCAGACGTGCCGCTTTTTCCGCATCCTCGAAGAACAGCTCGTAGAAGTCGCCCATCCGGTAGAAGACGAGCGTGTCCGGATGATCGGCCTTGATGCGCAGGTATTGCTGCATCATCGGGGTATGGCCGGCAAAGGCCTCGGGCGACAGCGTGGTCATAGGTCAGGCATGAAGTTGTTGCTTGGGTTGCCCGAGTTTACCAGTGGCTTCGACGTGTACGCGCGAAGTTCGCCATTCGGCCAGTTGTTGGCGATGGCGCACAGTCGAGATTTGACGGACGTACTCACCCGATTGCCCACCCGCAAAGGGCCCGACTTTGCCGAACTGCTCTCGCAGCGTTGGGCGCCCGGCGCCATCAAACTGATTGAGCGGCACGTCGGTCGCGAGTCCGAACGTGGGTCGGCTCTACCATTTGCCGATGCTCTCGGGACTTACACCAATCAACCCCGCAAAACCGAAACTTAAATACGTTTAAATGGAATGCGCGTGCTAGCCTGAAACGGCAATATATAAAAACGCAATAAATAACGGGGCACGAACATGAAGCAGGCCATAGGAGAAGCGGCGGGCGCATGCTCGCAAAGTACCGCGGCGCTGCCCGCTGGAGGGGGCGCAGATGAATCGGAGCGGATCGATCTGATCGAGCTTGGCGCACGCGTGTTGTCGGTAACCGTGCTGGGCGTGTTTGCTTATCTGATTTATATGTCGTGGCGATCGGATCCGAGCCGGATCACGCTGATCCTGCTGCTGGTCTCCGCGGTACTGACCGTCGGCATGTCGGCTTTTGCGAAATTGCCGACGCGACGCGACTGGCACCCCGTCGCGGTGTGCTTTTCTCTTGGCGGGTCGTTCTATTGCCTCGCCTACCAACTGACCGCCAGTACGCAACTGATTCCGGAGTGGGCCGGAGGCACCTGGCAAATTTGCGGGATTGCGTGGCAACTATTCGCGAAGCTGTCGCTGGGGCGCTCGTTCGGCCTGCTGCCAGCCAATCGCGGAGTCGTCTCGACGGGTGCGTACCGGTTCATGCGTCACCCGATCTATGTCGGTTACCTGCTGTCCGAAATCGGTTTTCTGCTCTCGAACTTCAGTACCCGAAACGCTCTCACGATCGGCGTCTGGATGCTGTTGCAGATCGGGCGAATCAGAATGGAAGAGCGGGTGCTGTCGGAAGACGCGGATTATCGTGCGTACAAGACGAAGGTCCGGTACCGGTTGATTCCAGGCGTGTTTTGACGGGAACGCCGAAAGCGCGCAATGGCTGGGCGTCGATGACGCGCATGGGCGCGGCGGACACGCGAAAGCCGGCGCGCTCGGGTCACGGACCTTCGCGCGCCGGCCCCGTATCGCAGATCAGGACGCGTGCGTCGACGTCAGACTGAGCGCCACCGCCTGCGCGACCTCGATCCCGTCGATCGCCGCCGAATAGATACCGCCCGCATACCCGGCGCCTTCGCCGGCCGGATACAGGCCTTCGACGTTCATGCTCTGGTAGTCGTCCTTGCGCCGAATCCGGATCGGCGACGACGTGCGCGTTTCCACGCCGGTGAGCACGGCATCGTGCATCGCGAAGCCGGCGATTTTCTTGTCGATCTCGGGCAGGGCTTCGCGAATCGCTTCAATCACGTAGTCCGGCAGCGCGGTGCTGAGATCGGTCGGATTCACGCCGGGTTTGTACGACGGCTCCACGGCGCCCAGCGACGTCGACGGCCGGCCCGCGATGAAATCGCCGACCAGTTGGCCCGGCGCGCGGTAATCGCCGCCGCCGAGTTCGAACGCGCGTTCTTCCCATTTGCGCTGGAACGCGATGCCGGCGAGCGGGCCGCCCGGATAGTCGTCCGGCGTGATGCCGACGACGATGCCCGCATTCGCATTGCGCTCGGCGCGGGAATACTGGCTCATCCCGTTGGTGACCACGCGGCCGGGCTCCGAGGTCGCGGCGACCACCGTGCCGCCCGGGCACATGCAGAAGCTGTAGACGGCGCGCCCGTTGCTTGCGTGGTGGACCACCTTGTAGTCGGCCGCGCCGAGCTGCTTGTGGCCCGCGAACTTGCCGAAGCGGCTGCGATCGATCAGCCCCTGCGGATGCTCGATGCGAAAACCCAGCGAGAACGGCTTGGCTTCGATGTAGACGCCGCGGTCGTGCAGCATCTGGAACGTGTCGCGCGCGCTGTGGCCCACGGCCAGTACCACGCGGTCGCACCGCAGCGTTTCCCCGTTCGACAGCTTGAGCGCGCGTACCTTGCCCTGGTCGATTTCGATGTCGTCGACGCGGGTTTCGAAACGCACTTCGCCGCCGAGTTCGTGGATCGACGCGCGCATTTTTTCCACCATGCTGACGAGTCGGAACGTGCCGATGTGCGGCCGGCTCAGATACAGGATGTCCTCGGGTGCGCCGGCCTTGACGAATTCGTCCAGCACCTTGCGGCCATAGTGGTTGGGATCCTTGATCTGGCTGTACAGCTTGCCGTCGGAAAACGTCCCCGCGCCGCCTTCGCCGAACTGCACGTTGGATTCGGGATTGAGCACGCTCTTGCGCCACAGGCCGAAGGTGTCCTTGGTGCGCTCGCGCACGGCCTTGCCGCGTTCGAGGATGATGGGACGGAACCCCATCTGCGCGAGGATCAGCCCTGCGAACAGCCCGCACGGCCCCATGCCGATGACGACCGGGCGCAGGAAATCGGCGTGTTCGGGCGCCTTGGTGACGAAGTGGTACGTCATGTCGGGCGTCACGCCGCAATGCGGCTTGCCGGCGATGCGCTCGAGCGCGGCTGCTTCGTCGTCGACTTCGACGTCGACGATATACGTAAGCTTGATGTCGGCGCGCTTGCGCGCGTCGTGCGCGCGGCGGAACACGGAGTAACGGAGCAGCCCGTCTTCCGCCACGCCGAGCTCCGCGAGGCGCGCGCGAATCGCGGCCTCGAGCGCGCTGTCGGGGTGATCGAGGGGGAGTTTAATTTCGCTTAGCCGTAACATGGGGACTCGGATGCGATTGCCACGGCGCCGTGGCGGTGTTGATACAGGCGGGCCGGCATGCCGGCGGCGTCGTTCGCCGCGCGGGCATGCCGGACGCAAACCATGCGCTGTCGTTGCGGGACCAGCGGTGCGGGCGGCAGCACGCCGATCCGTACGGGCAACGCGAGCAACTTCAGGATAGGCGCACGAAGCGACCCGTGTGCACGGAAGATTTTCCCGCGTTTCGGGCGATCGTCGCGCCGTCGTGACGACGCCGCGCGAGCGGTTTGCGCGAAAGCCGCGCCACGCGGGCGCGGCCCGGGCTTACTCCGCTGCCGGATGCACGCGGCTGTAGCGGTTCAGGATCGGGATCATCTGCGCGTAGATCTTCGGGTTCGCGGCGACGATCTCGTGGCGATGCAGGAAATCGGCGTCGCCCGTGTAGTTGCCGACGAGGCCGCCGGCCTCGGTGATCAGCAGGCTGCCCGCCGCCATGTCCCACACGTTGATGCCTTGCTCGAAGAATGCGTCGAGGCGGCCGGCCGCGACGTTCGCGAGATCGAGCGCCGCCGCGCCCGGGCGGCGCAGGCCCGTGCAGGCCTGCGTCATCTCGGTGAAGAGGCGCGCGTATGCGTCGAGGCCGTCCTTCTCGCGGAACGGGAAGCCCGTGCCGACCAGCGCGTCCGACAGACGGTCGCGGCGGCCCACGCGGATGCGGCGGTCGTTCAGGTACGCGCCGCGGCCGCGGGTGGCCGTGAACAGGTCGTTCTTGTTCGGATCGTAGACGACGGCCTGCGTGACGACGCCCTTGTGCTCGAGCGCGATCGATACGCAGTAGTACGGGAAGCCGTGGATGAAGTTGGTCGTGCCGTCGAGCGGATCGATGATCCACTTGAATTCGGATTCGTTCTCCGATGCGCCCGATTCCTCCGCGAGGATCGCGTGGTCGGGGTAGGCGGTCTTCAGCGTCTCGATGATCGCGTCTTCGGCGGCCTTGTCCACTTCGGTGACGAAGTCGTTCTGCTGCTTCTTGCGGATCTCGATCAGGTCGAGATCGAGGGACGCACGATTGATGATCTGTCCGGCGCGGCGCGCAGCCTTGACAGCAATGTTGAGCATGGGATGCATGAGCCTGGATCCTGTAGCCGGCGGCACGGGCCGCCACGAAGTGGGACAACCGCCCGGAACGGCGCAAGCGTGCCGGGGCGAGGTGAGACGCGAATTGACAAAGAGCGGGGTACGACCCGCGCTGCGCGGTGCGCAACGCGTAAAGGCATGATTTTACCCGATTTTCGCCGGTTTCAGGCGACCGGCATGCGGGGAAACCCCCACTGGCCGTCCGGACGAGTGGGTTTGCGGGGGCGATGGCGATACCATACGGCCATTCTGATGAACCGAGTCGTATCGTAGTGGAAACCTCGCAGAACACCGCCGCGCCGTCCGAATCGGGCGCGGCCTCGTCCTCGCCGCCGTCCGGCGGCTTCACGTCCACTCGCTTCGTGCTCGTCGAGCCGAGCCATCCCGGCAACGTCGGGGCGGCCGCCCGCGCGCTGAAGACGATGGGCTTCTCGCGCCTCGTGCTGGTCGCGCCGCGCGTGCCGCACGTGCAGAGCGACCCGGAGGCGATCGCGATGGCCAGCGGCGCGGACGACGTCCTCGCGTCCGCGCACGTCGTGCCGACGCTCGGCGAAGCGCTGTCCGGCGTTCACTGGTCGATCGCGCTGACCGCGCGCACGCGCGAATACGGGCCGCCGCGCCTCGCGCCGCGCGCGGCCGCCGCGCAGGCGAGCGCGCAGGTCGGCACGGGCGACATCGCACTCGTGTTCGGCAACGAGCGCACCGGTCTCGCGAACGAGCATGTCGAGCAGTGCAGCGCGCTCGCGCACATTCCGGCCAATCCGGCCTACAGTTCGCTGAATCTCGCGCAGGCCGTGCAGGTGCTCGCGTACGAGTTGCGCGTCGCGTTTCTCGAGCAGGCGAGCGAGCCGTCGGCGCAGCCGCAGGCCGAAGTCGGCACGCTCGCGCGGAGCGACGAGATCGAGGGGAT
Organism: Burkholderia sp. BE12; assembly: GCF_002959955.1. Lineage (NCBI taxonomy): Bacteria > Pseudomonadati > Pseudomonadota > Betaproteobacteria > Burkholderiales > Burkholderiaceae > Burkholderia > Burkholderia sp. BE12. The sequence continues at coordinate 101,650 of NZ_PREY01000008.1, forward strand.
GTACGTGCACCTCGAGAACGCACTGATCGCGCTCGACTTCCTCGATCCACGCAATCCGAAGAAGCTGATGTCGCGGCTGCGGCGCCTGTTCGCGCGCACGGGCCTCGAGCGCGAGGAGGTCAACATCCTGCGCGGCGTCGCGAAGCACATCCTGCTGAAATCGGGCAAGCCGGGCGACGACGCGTAAGGGGTCGGCGCTCCGGCCCGACGGATGCGTCGTTTGGTCGGCTCGTCACGCGTTGACCAGCCCTAAGCGCCGCGTCCGGCTATCGTCTGACCGCCCCCGGAAACCCCGCCCCAGCATGCGTCCCGGCGAATACCCGCGCCGGCGGCGGGGTGAACATGCGACCGCGTGCGGCCGCGCGCGACTGGCCCTACAATCGCCGGACGTCATAAGCAAATGACCCGGCGCGATAACGGCCGGCATTGCCGGCGATGCGCGCCGGCCTTTTCCCAGATCACATCATGTTCACGAGACTGCGCGAAGACGTTGCAACGATTCGCGAGCGGGATCCCGCCGCTCGCAGTGCATGGGAAGTGCTGACCTGTTATCCGGGGCTGCATGCGCTCGTGCTGCACCGTTTCGCGCACGCATGCTGGCGCGCGAAACGCTACTGGCTCGCGCGGTTCGCGTCGCAGGCCGGCCGATTCCTGACCGGGATCGAGATCCACCCCGGCGCGACGATCGGCCGGCGCGTGTTCATCGATCACGGCATGGGTGTCGTGATCGGCGAGACGGCGATCATCGGCGACGACTGCACGATCTACCAGGGCGTGACGCTGGGCGGCACGTCGCTCACGCGCGGCGCGAAGCGCCACCCGACGCTCGAGGCCGGCGTGATCGTCGGCGCCGGCGCGAAGGTGCTCGGCGGTTTCACGGTCGGCGCGGGCGCGAAGATCGGCTCGAACGCGGTGGTCGTCAAGCCGGTGCCGGCGGGCGGCACGGCGGTCGGCAATCCGGCGCGCATCGTGATGCCGGCGCAGCCGAAGCCGCAGCCCGAGCGGGCGGCGTTCTGCGCGTACGGGATCACGCCGAATGCCGACGATCCGATGTCGCTCGCGATTCACGGGTTGATCGATCACGCGGCGAAGGAAAGCCGCCGCGTCGATGAAATTGTCGCCGCGCTCGAGCGGCTCGGCACGCATCTGGAAACGCTGCAGGGCGCCGACGCGGCGCGCCTCGACCTGCGCAGGCTGTCCGCGGTGCTGGAAGGCAAGACGGTCGAACGCCAGATGTAACGAACGAGCAGGGCGCCGACGGCTGCTGGTCGGCGCGGCGGCGTCAGTCGAGCGGCATCGCATGGATGCCTTCCGCATCGACGCGCAGGTAGCCGCCGCGCGGCGTGCCGTGATCGAGATCCCAATCGGGCAGCACCCAGCGGATCCCACCCGCTTCCGCGTGACACGCGGGGCGGTGCGTGTGGCCGTGAATGATCACGCTCGCGCGGCTTTTCCGGAACAGCGCGGCCACGCCTTCGCGCGTGACGTCGTAGATGGCCGAAGCAGGGCGCATGCGGCCCGCTTCGCTGGTCGAGCGCATGCGCTGCGCGAGTGCGCGGCGCCAGCGGAGCGGCCACGCGAGAAACAGCCATTGCGCGACGCGGTTGCGCGCGAAGCGACGGAACACCTGGTAGCCGCGGTCGGCTGTGCATTGCGCGTCGCCGTGCGCGAGCACGATGCGTTGGCCGAACGCCGTGATCAGCGAAGGATCGGGCAGCAGCATCGCGCCGGCGGCCTTCATGAAGCGCCGGCCGAGCAGGAAATCGCGATTGCCGTGCATCACGTAGAGCGCGATGCCGCGTTCCGAGAACGTGTGCATCAGCGCGGCCATGCGCGCGGCGAACGGATCGTCGTCGAGGATGTCGTCGCCGATCCAGTATTCGAACAGGTCGCCGAGGATGAACACCGAATCGGCGCTGTCGGCGGTGTATTTCACGAAATGCTCGAACGCGGCGACCGTCTTGGGAATCGCTTCGCTCAGATGCAGATCGGAGAGAAACAGGAACGGGCGTGCGGCTTGCGCGTACTCGCGCTCGCCCGGCACGCCCGCGGAGACGCTTCGCGGCGGACTCTCCTGCAACATCGAAGTGCCTCCGTAACGGCGGGTGGGTCAGACCACCACGGCCTTTTCGATCACGACGTCGTCGGCCGGCACGTCCTGATGGAAGCCGGCGTTGCCCGTCTTGACGCCCTTGATCTTGTCGACCACGTCCTGGCCTTCGACGACCTTGCCGAACACCGCGTAGCCCCAGCCCTGCGGCGTCGGCGACGAGTGGTTCAGGAAGTCGTTGTCGTTCACGTTGATGAAGAACTGGGCGGTCGCCGAGTGCGGATCGTTGGTGCGCGCCATCGCGACCGTGTAGTTGTCGTTCTTCAGGCCGTTGTTCGCTTCGTTGTCGATCGGCGCGTCGGTCGGCTTCTGCTTCAGGCCCGGCTCGAAGCCGCCGCCCTGGATCATGAAGCCGTTGATCACGCGATGGAACACGGTACCGTCGTAATGGCCCTTCTTCACGTAGTTCAGGAAGTTCTCGACCGTCTTCGGTGCCTTCTCGGCGTCGAGTTCGAGCTTGATCACGCCGTGGTTCGTATGCAGTTCAACCATGATGAATTCCTTCGATGAGGCGGTTTAAATGGCACGCGGCCGGTCGTGCGACGCGGCCGCGTGAGGCGCCGGACGTGCCGGCAGGTTCTTACTTCGAGACGATGCTGGCCGATTCGATCAGGACCGGCTGGGCCGGCACGTCCTGCATCGGACCGCGCGAGGTCGTCGCCACGCCTTCGATCTTCTTCACGACGTCGAGACCCGACACGACCTTGCCGAACACCGCATAGCCGTTGCCGTCCGGGTTCGGGTAGTCGAGGCCGCTGTTGTCGACCGTGTTGATGAAGAACTGAGCGGTGGCCGAATTCGGGTCGCTGGTGCGCGCCATCGCGATCGTGCCCGTCAGGTTCTTCAGACCATTGCGGCTCTCCAGCGGGATCGGCGCGCGGGTCGGCTTCTCCTCGAAGTTGGTCTTGTAGCCGCCGCCCTGGATCATGAAGCCCTTGATCACGCGATGGAAGATCGTGCCGTTGTACTGGCCGGACTTCACGTAATCGAGGAAGTTGGCAACCGACTTCGGCGCCTTCTCCGGATAGAGCTCGACGCGGATGTCGCCCTGCGAGGTCTTCAGCTGCACGACGGGGTGCGCGGTGGCCGTTTGCGCGAACGCGGGCGCGGTCGCGAGAAGGGCGGCGCCGCCAAGCGCCAGCAACAGACGTTTCATTGCGATCCTCAGGTTGGGAGGGAAAAGGGGCCGCGCCGCTTATTGCGACGGCGGCGCGACGTACGGCGCCGCCAGTGCGCCCGACGGTCCGCTGAACTGGAACGTCGGCGACATCGGCAGCGTGGTGGTGCTCACGTTCGCGGCTGCGCGGTCGGTGTAGTCGCGCGTGGCCGGCGCGACCGCGCGGGCATTCGGCGCGGCCTTCGACGGCGACACGATCTTCTGGAGATCGGCGAGGCGTTGCGCGGTCGCGCCGCTCGTGCGGCCGAGCGATTGCGCGCGCTTGTACGATTCGGCCGCGAGCCGCAGGTAGAGATCGCCGAGGTTCTCGTACGCGAGCGAGTAGCCCGGATTCGATTGCGTCGCGGTGACGAGCGCGGTGCGCGCTTCGTCATAGCGGCCGTGCTTCGCGTAGAGCGCCGCGAGATTGTTGTACGGCTCGGGCAGTTCGGGGTACGCCTGCGTGATCGCGACGAACTGCTGGATCGCGTCGTCGTCGCGGTTCAGGCGGGCCAGCACGGTGCCGCGCTTGAACTGCGCCTGCACGTCGTGCGGATTCGACGCGATGCGCGCGTCGAGCTGCGCGAGCGCCTGCTTCCACTGCTTGCCGGCGATGGACGAGTCGATTTCGGGGGTGCCGTCGGCGGTGGCCGGGGCTTTCTGCGCATGCGCCGCGGGGGCCGCGAAGAGCGTCAGCGCGACGCCCATCACGGTAGTCGCAACGAGGGTCGCAGCGCTTCGCGCGCGGCCGTGATGAGGTTTCATAGGCGTAAATCGGAATGTTATACTCCGACCCATTCTAACAAAACGTCTGCGCGTTCCGGCGAGCGTCAGACAGTCTTTCTTAGCCTCTCGTGGCCGTCACCGCTGTGCTTGCAGCCTGACCGCCCCATGTGATATCGAGGACGCGCGGCCTGGCGCCGCGGCAGACGGTCCGTCCGTTTCACATGCTGGGCGAGCTTCGCCAGGGCGGTTTCCTTCGGCTCACGGTTCATCTCTATGGAATCACTGCGCATCTACAACACGCTCGCGCGTGACAAGCAAGTTTTCGTGCCGCGCCAGTCCGGCGAAGTGCGGATGTACGTATGCGGGATCACCGTCTACGACTATTGTCACGTGGGCCACGCGCGCATGCTGGTCGTGTTCGACCTCGTCCAGCGCTGGCTGCGTGCGATCGGCTATCGGGTCACGTATGTGCGCAACATCACCGACATCGAGGACAAGATCATCCGCCGTGCGGTCGAGAACGGCGAGACGATCAAGTCGCTGACCGACCGCTTCATCGGCGCGATGCACGAGGATGAAGCCGCGCTCGGCATCCAGCGGCCCGACATCGAGCCGCGCGCGACGCAGTTCATCCCGCAGATGCTCGGCATGATCGAGTCGCTCGAGACGAACGGCTACGCGTACCAGGCGCGCGACGGCGACGTCAATTACTCGGTGCGCAAGTTCGCGAACTACGGGAAGCTGTCGGGCAAGTCGCTCGACGATCTGCGCGCGGGCGAGCGCGTCGCCGCGAACGACGCGAAGGAAGATCCGCTCGACTTCGTGCTGTGGAAGCGCGCGAAGCCGGAAGATCCGGAAGGCGCGTCGTGGGCGTCGAAGTACGGGATGGGTCGCCCGGGCTGGCACATCGAGTGCTCGGCGATGGGCTGCACGCTGCTCGGTAATCACTTCGACATCCACGGCGGCGGGCAGGATCTGCAATTCCCGCACCACGAGAACGAGATCGCGCAGAGCGAAGGCGCGACCGGCCAGACGTTCGTCAACTACTGGATGCACAACGGCTTCGTGCAGGTCGACAACGAGAAGATGTCGAAATCGCTCGGCAACTTCTTCACGATCCGCGAAGTGCTCGAGCGTTACGACGCGGAAGTCATGCGCTTCTTCATCGTGCGCACGCACTACCGTTCGCCGCTCAATTACAGCGACGTGCATCTCGACGATGCGCGCGCGTCGCTCACGCGTCTGTACACCGCGCTGAAGGACGTCGACGCCGATACGCTCGCGCTCGACTGGAACGAGCCGCACGCGCAGCGTTTCGCGGCCGCGATGAACGACGATTTCAACACGCCGGTCGCGGTGGCGACGCTGTTCGAACTGGCGGGCGAAGTCAACCGCTCGCGCGATGCGTCGCTCGCGCGGCAACTGAAACAACTGGCGGGCCTGCTCGGCCTGCTGGGCCGCGAACCGCGCGCGTTCCTGCAGCAGGCGTCGGGCGCCGCGCAGGCGGGCGGGCTCGCTGCCGACGAGATCGACGCGAAGATCGCCGCGCGCGTCGCGGCGAAGCAAGCGAAGGACTATGCCGAAGCGGACCGGATCCGGGCGGAATTGCTCGAAGCCGGCATCGCACTTGAAGACAAACCGGGCGGATCGACCGAATGGCGTCGCGTATGAGCGCGGCGCATTCCACTGACCGATCCGTCAGGTAGGAGGCAAGATGGCAACGGCCAGAAAAGCGCCGGTCAGGCGCGCGACCTCGGTCGCCGCGCGTCCGGCAGCCAAGCGCGTACCGGCGACGAAGGCGGACGCGACGCGCGCCGCGCCGAACGGCGCGCTCAACGGTCATGCGCCGCCCGCGGCCGCGTTGCCGGCCGCCGACGCGGCCCGCAAGACACGTGTGTCCGAAGCGGACGGCGAGGAGGTCGTCGTGCGTCCTGCCTATTGGGACAAGGCGTGCGCGGACCTCGTCAAGCGCGACCGGATCCTGAAGAAACTGATTCCGAAGTTCGGCCCCGCGCATCTCGTGAAGCGCGGCGACCCGTTCGTCACGCTCGCGCGCTCGGTCGTCGGTCAGCAGATTTCGGTGCCGTCCGCCCAGTCGCTGTGGGCGCGCATCGAGGACGCCTGTCCGAAACTCGCGCCGCAACCGGTGATCCGCCTCGGCGCGGACAAGCTGATCGCGTGCGGATTGTCGAAGCGCAAGACGGAATACATTCTCGATCTCGCGCAGCATTTCGTGTCGGGGGCGCTGCACGTCGACAAATGGACGTCGATGGACGACGAGGACGTGATCGCGGAACTCACGCAGATCCGCGGCATCAGCCGCTGGACGGCCGAGATGTTCCTGATCTTCAACCTGTCGCGGCCGGACGTGCTGCCGCTCGACGACCCGGGCCTCATCCGCGCGATCAGCGTCAATTACTTCAGCGGGGAACCCGTCACGCGCAGCGAGGCGCGCGAGGTCGCGGCCAACTGGGAGCCGTGGCGCACCGTCGCGACCTGGTACATGTGGCGCAGCCTCGATGCGCCCGACACCGACGCCTGAGTGTCGGCTATCGGGTTTTGAACATCAATAGTTGAGAGCCGGTTTTGAGTGTCGCCCGCGCGGGTAGAATACGCGCTGCCGTAAGACCCAAGGATTCGAACACATGAAGACCACGTTTCTGGATTTCGAACAGCCGATCGCCGAACTCGAGGCCAAGATCGAAGAGCTGCGATTCGTGCAGGACGACTCGGCTGTCGATATTTCGGAAGAAATCGAGCGGCTGTCGAAGAAAAGCCAGCAACTGACGAAAGACCTCTACGCGAACCTGTCGCCGTGGCAGGTTTCGCAGATCGCGCGGCACCCGCAGCGGCCGTACACGCTCGACTACGTTGCGGAACTGTTTACCGATTTTCACGAACTGCATGGCGACCGCGCGTTCGCGGACGACCTGTCGATCGTCGGCGGTCTCGCACGCTTCGGCGGCCATCCTTGCATGGTGATCGGTCACCAGAAGGGCCGCGACACGAAGGAACGCGCCGCGCGCAACTTCGGGATGCCGCGTCCGGAAGGGTATCGCAAGGCCGAACGCCTGATGCGTCTGGCCGAGAAGTTCGGGCTGCCGATCTTCACGTTCGTCGACACGCCGGGCGCGTACCCGGGCATCGGCGCGGAAGAGCGCGGCCAGTCGGAGGCGATCGGCCGCAACCTGTACGTGATGGCCGAGCTGAAGACGCCGATCATCACGACGGTGATCGGCGAGGGCGGTTCGGGCGGCGCGCTCGCGATCGCCGTGGCCGACACCGTGATGATGCTGCAGTTCTCGACTTACTCGGTGATCTCGCCGGAAGGCTGCGCGTCGATCCTGTGGAAGAGCGCCGCGAAGGCGCCGGAAGCCGCGGAAGCGCTGGGCCTGACCGCGCACCGCCTGAAGGCGCTCGGCCTGATCGACAAGATCATCAACGAGCCGCTCGGCGGCGCGCATCGCGATCCGAAGGGCATGGCCGCGCTGCTGCGCCGTGCGCTGGCCGATTCGCTGCGCCAGTTCCAGGGCATGAGCATCGATGCGCTGCGCGAGCGCCGCTTCGAGCGCCTGATGGCCTACGGCAAGTACAAGGAAACCACGCCCGGCGCATGACCGGCTGCGTATTCAATTCGCGCGCCGCCGTGCGCGCATCCCGCTCGTGATCCCGCCCACCGAATTCTCCGCCGACCGCGTCGTACTCGACGCGGTCGGCGTTGCGCTTTCCGGCCTGCCGCCGGATGCGCGCATCGCAATCGCCTACAGCGGCGGCCTCGATTCGACGGTGCTGCTCGATGCGGCCGTGCGCGTCGCGGGTGCATCGCGCTGCGTCGCGCTGCACGTGCATCACGGCCTGAGCGCGAACGCCGACGCATGGGTCGCGCATGCCGAAGCGGAAGCGGCACGGCTCGGTGTCGTATTCGAATCGATGCACGTCGACGTGCCGCGCGACAGCGGGCTCGGAATCGAGGCGACGGCGCGCGAGCGTCGCTACGCGGCGCTCGACGAGATGGGCGAGCGCCACGGTGTGGCGGCGCTGTGGGTCGCGCAGCATGCGGACGACCAGGCCGAGACCGTGCTGCTGCAACTGTTGCGCGGTGCCGGGATCGCGGGGCTTGCCGCGATGGCGCCGCGTTATCGCCCCGACGGCACGAGCACCGAACGTGTGCGTCCATTGCTGCGATTGTTGCGCGCACAACTTGAGCGCTATGCGAAGCAGCGCGCGCTCGCGTGGATCGACGACGAATCCAACGGCGATACGCGCTATGCGCGCAATGCGCTGCGCATCGACGTGCTGCCGGCGCTGGCCGTGCATTTCCCGGGTTTTCGCGATGCGCTCGGTCGCGCGGCCCAGCATGCGGCGGCCGCTCAGCGGCTGCTCGACGATCTGGCGGAGCTGGATTTCGCCGTCGCCGTGCGCGACGACGGTCAGGCGCTGTCGCGCGACGCGCTGGTCGCGTTCGACGACACGCGAGGCGCGAACCTGCTGCGCTTCTGGATGCGTCGGCTCGGTTTGCCGGGCGCCTCGGCTGCCCGGCTTGCCAACATGATGCGGCAACTGCGCGCGGCGCACGACGCGCATGCGCTGCGCCTCGATCACGCGGGGCAGTGTCTGCGGCTCTATCGCGATGTCGTCTATTGGGAAGCGGGCGACAGCAGCGAACCGGCCGACGACGGCACGGGGACGCCGCGACCGGAGGCGGCGCTCGCATGGGACGGACAGGAAGTGTGGCGCCTGCCGGGATGGCGCGGCACGTTCGTGTTCGCGCCGGCCGACGCGGGCAGCGCCGATGCGGTGCCGGAAGGGCTGCTGCGCGGCGCGCGACTGGCGGCGCGCGCCCGGGCCGGCGGCGAACGGATGCGTACGTCGCCGGGCGGGCCGGGCCGGACGCTGAAGAACCTGTTCCAGGAGCGCGGCGTGCCCGCCTGGCAGCGCGACGTGCCGCTGCTGTTCGCGGGCGAGCGGCTGATCTACGTGCCGCGGCTGGGCGTCAATCGCGACATCGACGTGCCTGACGACGCGGCGCCCGGCGCCGCCGCATGGCGCCAGATCGAATGGCGTCCCGACCTGCTGATCGCCTAGCGGCGGCGCGTTGCCCACGGCGCGATGGCGTGCCCTTTTTCACCATTTGGTAAACAGCGCCGGAACGGCCGCCGACAGGGCGCCCGGCTTGTCAAGTGGGCTTCTATCGGGTACGCTCGGTCGTTTGCTCGGCTCGATTTTTGAGCGTTTTGTGCAGGTTTTCCGCGTGACGTACCCGGTTTGCGCGGCCTGATCGGCCTTCCGGGCAAAATCCGTCACGCTTGCGTGTTGCATCCCAGCCGCCCCCCTCGTCGTCCGTCCACAGCCACAAGCCGCGTGACCGAACGGCCATGCGGCCTGCCCAGCGCGCCCGTGCGGTTTCTCCTCCAGTTCAGAACGACAATGGCACTCATCGTACATAAATACGGCGGCACTTCGATGGGCTCGGTCGAGCGCATCAAGAACGTCGCGAAACGCGTCGCAAAATGGCATCAGGCCGGGCACCAGATGGTGGTCGTGCCCTCGGCGATGTCCGGCGAAACCAACCGTCTGCTCGGTCTTGCGAAAGAGATTTCGAGCCAGCCGAGCCCGCGCGAGCTCGACATGATCGCGTCGACCGGCGAGCAGGTCAGCGTCGGCCTGCTGTCGATCGCGCTGCAGGAAATCGGCGTCGAGGCCGTGAGCTATGCAGGCTGGCAGGTACCGATCAAGACCGACAACGCGTACACGAAAGCGCGCATTCACTCGATCGACGACGAGCGCGTGAAGGCCGATCTGAACGCAGGCAAGGTCGTGATCATCACGGGTTTCCAGGGCGTCGATCCGGACGGCCACATCACGACGCTGGGCCGGGGCGGCTCGGACACGTCGGCGGTGGCGGTGGCGGCTGCGCTGGGTGCCGAAGAGTGCCTGATCTATACCGACGTCGACGGTGTCTACACGACCGATCCGCGTGTCGTCGAAGAGGCGCGCCGCCTCGATCGCGTGACGTTCGAGGAGATGCTGGAAATGGCCAGCCTCGGCTCGAAGGTCCTGCAGATCCGCTCGGTCGAATTCGCCGGCAAATACCAGGTGAAGACGCGTGTGCTGTCGAGCCTGACCGATCCGCTGATTGCGCTCGACGAAGAAATGCGCTCGGGCACCCTGATTACTTTTGAAGAAGACGAGACCATGGAAAAGGCAGTCATTTCCGGCATCGCGTTTCAGCGCGACGAAGCACGCATTGCGGTGATGGGCGTGCCCGACAAGCCCGGCATCGCATATCAGATCCTCGGCCCGGTAGCCGATGCGAACGTCGACGTCGACATGATCATCCAGAACCAGAGCGTCGAAGGCAAGACCGACTTCACGTTCACGGTCGGCCGCGGCGACTACCAGAAGGCGATGGACATCCTCACCAACCAGGTGCAGGGCCATGTGAGCGCGGAGCGCGTGCAGGGCGACCCGAAGGTGTCGAAGGTGTCGGTCGTCGGCGTCGGCATGCGTTCGCACGTGGGCGTCGCGAGCAAGATGTTCCGCACGCTGTCGGAAGAGGGCATCAACATCCAGATGATCTCGACGTCCGAGATCAAGATTTCGGTGCTGATCGACGAGAAATACATGGAGCTGGCTGTCCGCGCGCTGCACAAGGTATTCGAACTCGACCAGGCATCGTGAATTTTTTCGTGATGCATTGAAGAAAATGCATCATGGAAATTGACCAACGGCTCCAAACCCTATATGATCTTGTTCTCGTCGCACTGCCTCCCTGGTGCGAGCGAAGGTTTGGGAGACGTGGCCGAGAGGTCGAAGGCACTCCCCTGCTAAGGGAGCATCTGGGCCAAAACCTGGATCGAGGGTTCGAATCCCTCCGTCTCCGCCAAAAGCGGTGACAAAGCCCTGCAAGTTCTCGGACTTGCGGGGCTTTTTCTTTTTCGGCCCGTCGTGCGTCGGGCATCGATGCTCGACGGATCTCGTCCTCGGGCGCGCATCGTCGGTACGCTCAATCGAGCGATGAGTTCGACCTGAGCGGCGTCATGCGCTACATATCGCGGATCGTCGGATGCGACTCAAGGCAATGCGCTCGGCAAACCCGCATTCCGTTCCCGTCATTCTGCCTCATCGACCTATCGGCCGGTTGGTCGACAGCCACGCACGTTACGCACACCTGCTCGTGTATCGGCATGCGACGGTCCACGGCTCCCGTACGGCACGATCACTATCGTGCGATGACGAGACCCGTAGGGAACCGCTTGGGTTATCGGCGTTTGCGGCTAGCCGAGTGAAAGAGGCGGTGCGAAGGCACGCGACATCAACGGAAATAAAAATGAAAGTATCTGTGTAAGGAAACGAGGACCAGACAATCGCTGCACCGCCGCCTGTCAGCTCTCTTGTTCCGACCCTTCGACCTGACCGATTGCCATCAAAATGCGGCGCCGCGTCGATTTGCGCAACGCAGCGCATCGAGCACTACAAAAAATTACTCATAAAAATCAGCGAACTACGCCGACACCGAAAAATAACGTTCTGCTGCGCTGCAGAAAACAATCAATCGCCTTATGCTGGTAAACCCGATCGCGTTTGAGCGGCGTCAAGTTTTCCGATGACGCCGCTTTACATTTTGCCAACATTGGCGATTCACGAAATCTACCTGTCGATTTGATTTCGTTCCTTTCGTTGCGCCTTTCCCCGATGCAAGGCGCGACCTCCTCAAGGCCTTGTTGACATGCACGACTTTCCCTTCCTGAGCCTGGCCATCTGGGTTCCGATCCTGTTCGGCGCGGTGCTGCTGCGCGCCGGTTCCGACCAGCATTCGCGCCGGATACGACTGATCGCGCTGGTCGGCGCGATTGCCGGGCTGGCGGCCGTCGTCCCGCTGATTGCCGGCTTCGATGCGCATTCCGCGATGATGCAGTTCGTCGAAAGACGCGACTGGCTGGCGGCATTCAACGCCGGATGGCGGGTCGGCATCGACGGCGCGTCGCTGTGGCTGGTCGTGCTGACCGCATTCACGACGCTCGTCGTGGTGGTGGCGTCGTGGGAATCGGTCACGGTGCGCGTCGCGCAGTACTACGCGTCGTTCCTGATCCTGTCGGGGCTGATGGTCGGCGTGTTCGCCGCGCAGGACGGGCTGCTGTTCTTCATCTTCTTCGAGGCGACGCTGATTCCGCTGTACCTGCTGATCGGCACGTGGGGGCGCGAGCGCCGCGTCTATGCGGCCGTGAAGTTCTTCTTCATCTCGTTCACCGGCTCGCTGTTGCTGCTGATGGCGATGCTGTACCTGTACGCGCAGTCGCATACGTTCGACATGGCCGTGTGGCGCACGCTGCAGCTCGGCTTCGCGCCGCAGTTGCTGGTGTTCCTCGGCTTCTTCGCCGCATTCGCGGTCAAGGTGCCGATGTGGCCGGTCCACACGTGGCTGAGCGACGTGTACACGGACGGCCCGACCGGCGCCGCGCTGATGCTCGCGATGCTCAAGCTCGGCGGTTACGGGTTCCTGCGCTTTGCGCTACCGATCACGCCCGATGCGAGCCACTTCTTCGCGCCGGCCGTGATCGCGCTGTCGCTGTTCGCGATCGTCTATGCGAGCCTGATCGCGCTCGCGCAGACCGATCTCGGCAAGCTGCTCGCGTATTCGACGGTCGCGCACATGGGGATCGTCACGCTCGGGCTGTTCCTGTTCAACCGGATCGGCGTCGAAGGCGCGATCGTGCAGCTCGTGTCGTACGGCTTCGTGGCGGGCGCGATGCTGTTGTGCGTGAACGTGCTCGTCGATCGCACCCGGCAGCGCGAGATCGCCGCGTACGGCGGCGTGGCGGGCGTGATGCCGCGTTTCGCGACCTTCACGCTGCTGTTCGCGATGGCCAACGTCGGCCTGCCGGGCACGTCGGGGTTCGTCGGCGAGTTCATGGTGATCATGGGCGCGATCCGCTTCAACTTCTGGATCGGCGCGATCGCGGCGCTCACGCTGATCCTCAGCGCGTCGTACACGCTATGGATGCTCAAGCGCGTGGTGTTCGGCAAGGTCTCGAGCCAGCGGGTCGCGAAGCTCGCCGACCTGAATCGTCGCGAGATCGTGATGTTCGCGTCGCTCGCGCTGATCGTGCTGGCGGTCGGCATCGATCCGAAGCCGTTCACCGATGCGATCGATCCGACCGTCGGCAAGCTGATCCAGGAGGCGAGCCGTTCGAAAGTGCCGGCAGGGGACGGCCCCGCGCAGGCCCAGCCGTCGTACATGGCATCGACGCACGACTGATCGCGGCGCACCGAGCCGCACCGCTCGAGCGGGCCGCATCGCGCGGCAAGCATCGTTGCGCACGCATCGATCGAGGTCCGGCACGGGGAGTGTCGGGCGCGCTTCCGGCTGCGTGAAATTGCCCCGCGACAATGTGACTCACGGCAGATTTTGCAATGATGATTTGCCGCATGCACAGGTTTTTCATCGCACTCGCGCGACGTATGATTCGGCCAATTTCGTGAATCGAATGCGCATCGGGCATACGCAAACGGATTCAATGACCCTCGGGCGGTGTGATGAAAAGAAGAGCTTCAAGAGGCTGGGCGGCGCTGATGTCAATCGGCGCGGCTTTAAGCCTGTCAGGATGTAATTTAGATGTACTAAATCCGAAAGGAAGCGTCGGCGCCGCCGAAAAGGCGCTGATCGCAACCTCGACGTGGGCGATGCTGATCGTCGTCGTGCCGGTGATCCTGCTCACGCTGTGGTTCGCGTGGCGTTATCGCGCGTCCAATCGCAACGCCACCTACGCGCCGAACTGGTCGCACTCGACCGCGATCGAGGTCGTGATCTGGACGGTGCCGACGCTGATCATCCTGTTCCTCGGCGTGCTCACGTGGAAGACCACGCACGAGCTCGATCCGTACAAGCCGCTCGAATCGGCGGTGAAGCCGATCGACGTCGAGGTGGTCGCGCTCGACTGGAAGTGGCTGTTCATCTATCCGGAACTCGGCATCGCGTCGGTGAACCAGCTCGCGATTCCGGTCGGTACGCCGGTGAACTTCCGCATCACGTCGGATTCGGTGATGAATTCGTTCTTCATCCCGCAGCTCGGCGGCCAGGTCTACGCGATGGCCGGCATGCAGACGCGCCTGCATCTGATCGCCGACGAGCCCGGCAACTACGCGGGCACGTCCGCCAACTTCAGCGGCCGCGGTTTCTCCGACATGAAGTTCCGCACGCTCGCCGAGCCGCGCGAGCAGTTCGATGCCTGGGTGCAGAAGGTGAAGGCGTCCCCGGACCGACTCGACGCGACCATGTACGGCGGCGTGGCGCAGCCGAGCGAGAAGGCGCCGGTGCGCTACTTCTCGTCGGTCGATCCGCGGCTCTTCCACAACATCATCGCGAAATACAACGATGGCCACGTCCTCGACCTGAAGGACGCCGCCTGCGGCACGAAGGGGTAACGCATGTTCGGCAAACTCACACTTTCGGCGATCCCGTTCGATCAGCCCATCATCATGGGGGCCGGCGCCTTCATGGGGCTGGTCGTGCTGGGCATTCTCGCCGCGCTGACGATCACCGGCCGCTGGAAATGGCTGTGGACGGAATGGCTGACCACGGTCGACCACAAGAGACTCGGCGTGATGTACATCATCGTCGCGCTGATCATGCTGCTGCGCGGCTTCGCCGACGCGATCATGATGCGCATGCAGCTCGCGCTCGCGTACAACGCGCCCGGCTACCTGCCGCCGCACCACTATGACCAGATCTTCACGGCACACGGCGTGATCATGATCTTCTTCATGGCGATGGTGTTCATGGTCGGCCTGATGAACCTGGTCGTGCCGCTGCAGATCGGTGCGCGCGACGTCGCGTTCCCGTTCATCAACTCGCTGTCGTTCTGGATGACGGCGGTCAGCGCGATCCTGATCAACCTGTCGCTCGTGATCGGCGAATTCGCGCAGACGGGCTGGCTCGCGTATCCGCCGCTGTCGGAGCTGCAGTTCAGTCCGGGGGTAGGGGTCGACTACTACCTGTGGGCGCTGCAGATTTCCGGCGTCGGCACGCTGCTGACCGGCGTGAACTTCTTCGTGACGATCATCAAGATGCGCGCGCCCGGCATGACGCTGATGAAGATGCCGGTGTTCACGTGGACGGCCCTCTGCACGAACGTGCTGATCATGGCGTCGTTCCCGATCCTGACCGCGACGCTCGCGCTGCTCGGCCTCGATCGTTACCTCGGCATGCACTTCTTCACGAACGACGCCGGCGGCAACGCGATGCTGTATCTGAACCTGATCTGGGCGTGGGGCCATCCGGAGGTGTACATCCTGATCCTGCCGGCGTTCGGGATCTTCTCGGAAGTCATCGCGACGTTCGCGAAGAAGCCGCTGTTCGGCTACAAGACGATGGTGTACGCGACGTGCGCGATCATGGTGCTGTCGTTCCTCGTGTGGCTGCATCACTTCTTCACGATGGGCTCGGGTGCGAACGTGAATGCGTTCTTCGGGATCATGACGATGATCATCGCGATTCCGACCGGCGTGAAGGTGTTCAACTGGCTGTTCACGATGTACCGCGGCCGGATCGAATTCACGACGCCCGTGCTGTGGACGATCGGCTTCATGGTCACGTTCACGCTCGGCGGCATGACCGGCGTGATGATGGCGATTCCCGGCGCGGACTTCGTGCTGCACAACAGCCTGTTCCTGATCGCGCACTTCCACAACGTGATCATCGGCGGCGTGCTGTTCGGCTATCTCGCGGGCTTCAACTACTGGTTCCCGAAGGCGTTCGGCTTCAAGTTGAACGAGAAGCTCGGCAAGGCCGCGTTCTGGTTCTGGCAGGTCGGCTTCTACGTCGCGTTCGTGCCGCTCTACGTGCTCGGCTTCATGGGCATGACGCGCCGCCTGAACCACTACGACAACCCGGCGTGGCATCCGTGGCTGCTGGTCGCCGCGTTCGGCGCCGTGCTGATCGCGATCGGCATCGCGTGCCAGCTGCTGCAACTGGTGGTCAGCATCCGCAACCGCCATCTGCCCGAGTACCGCGACACGACGGGCGACCCGTGGGGCGGCCGTACGCTGGAGTGGGCGACCTCGTCGCCGCCGGCCGACTACAACTTCGCGGTGATCCCGAAGGTGCGCACGCTGGACGCGTATGCGGACATGAAGGGGCGCGGCGAGGGCCGGCCGAACCCGGCGGCGATTCGCGACATCCACATGCCATCGAATACCTGTGCGGGCCTCGTGATCGCGATCTTCAGCCTGGTGCTCGGCTTCGCGCTGGTATGGCACATCTGGTGGATGGCGATCGGCGGGCTCGTCGGAATCATCGCGACGCTCGTGATCTACAGCTCGCGCGATAACGACGGCTATTACATCCCTGCGTCGACGGTGCGCAAGACCGAAGACAAGCAGCCGACGAAGCGCACGGCCGCGCGCGTCGACGACGTGGAACTGGAGGCCAACTGATGTTGCAGAAAACCTTGAGCGCAACCCTGCTCGAGCACGACGACCATCCGCCGTCGCATTCGGTGTTCGGTTTCTGGCTGTACCTGATGACCGACTGCGTGATCTTCGCGGCGCTGTTCGCGACGTTCGCGGTGCTCGGCCACCAGTACGCGGGCGGGCAGACCGCGAAAGAGCTGTTCGACATTCCTGGCGTCGCGGTCGAAACCGCCGCGCTGCTGCTGTCGAGCATCACGTACGGTTTCGCGATGCTTGCGGCGTACAAGCAGCGGCGCGGTGCGCTGCTCGCGTGGCTCGCGGTGACGTTCGTGCTCGGCGCGGCGTTTCTCGCGATGGAGCTGCGCGAGTTCTCGCACCTGATCGCGGAAGGCGCCGGCCCGCAGCGCAGCGCGTTCCTGTCGGCGTTCTTCACGCTGGTCGGCACGCACGGGCTGCACGTGACGGCCGGCCTCTTGTGGATGATCGTGCTGGCCGCGCAGATCGTGTTGCGCGGCGGCGATCTCACCGATCGCGACCTGCGACGCCTGACGTGCCTGAGCCTGTTCTGGCACTTCCTCGACATCGTGTGGATCTGCGTGTTTTCCTTTGTCTATCTCGCGAGCGTGATCTAAATGGCCCATTCGCATTCGTCTCAACTCGAAGAAGGGCACGGCAGTGTCGGCGGCTACGTCGCCGGTTTCATCCTGTCGGTGCTGCTCACGGCCGCGTCGTTCGGCCTCGTGATGGGCGGCGTGCTGTCGCCGCATGCGTCGCTGATCGGGCTGGCCGTGCTCGCGTTCGTGCAGATCATCGTGCACCTCGTGTACTTCCTGCACATGAACGGCTCGTCGGGCCAGCGCTGGAACGTGATGGCGTTCAGCTATACGGTGTTGACCGCGGCGATCCTGATCGTCGGCACGCTGTGGGTGATGCACAACGTCAGCATGAACATGATGTCGCGTTGAGCGGCAGCGTGGCGCGATGCGCCACCCGGGAAAGCGGCACGCGAGTGCCGCTTTTTTTTCGTCCGTCGGGGGAGGGTTTGCGTCGGTGCCGGCGGCGCCTGCCCGCAGGCGAAGGCAGTATGATTCGGCGCGTGGCGCGCATCGCCGAATCGAGTGCAAACCCGGGAAGGGCGCAAAGGGTCTCGGGCGCCGCCGTCGGGTCGCCGATTGTTACAAGACGTTAGCGCGGGCTTCCCGTTGCGATGCCGCGCATCAGTTCTTACAAACTTGAAATATGCGGAGACGGCGCTTGCCGCTATAGTCGAATCACACATGACACAACCAGAAGAGGAATCCATGAAGACTTTGCGTGTTGCCTCGCTCCTGACCGGTATGACAGCCTTGCTCGTGTCGGGCGCAGCAATGGCGGGAGTCAATGTCGGGATCAACGTCGGCGTGCCGGCACCGGTCTACGTCGCGCCCGCGCCCGTGTATGCGCCGCCGCCTCCGCCGGTCGTCTATCAGCCGGCGCCTGTCTATGCACCGGCGCCCGTGTACGCGCCGGCGCCGGCAATCGTGATCGGCTGGCACGGCGACCGCTACTGGGACGGCCGCCGCTACTGGGGCCGCGACGAATGGTATCGCCGCCATGGGCGCGGCTGGGGCGACGATCGCGGCCACTGGGATCACGGCCGCCACAACGGCTGGCGCTGATCGACCGGTCGCGCATGCGTGCCGCGTGCGCGACAGCTGCTCGTGAGGAAACCGCCCGCGTGGCGGTTTTCTTTTGGCTCGACACGTTGAATGGGTAGAATCGCCCACGTTACTCCCCTCATTCGACCGAAGAGCCTCTATGACGAAGGGTTCGCCCCGGGCCGCCGCCGCGCGCGCCTGCCTCGGCGCGCTGCGGGCCGCCGGCCGTGTGGCCGCGGTGCTGATGCTGCACGCGGCGCTGGCCGCGCCGTGCGCGCACGCGGCCTACGCCATTGCGCAGTACGGCGAGCCGAAGTATCCGCCGGGCTTCAAGCATTTCGACTACGTGAACCCCGACGCGCCGAAGGGCGGCACGCTCGTGCTCGCGAACCCGAACCGGATGACGTCGTTCGACAAATTCAATCCGTTCACATTGCGCGGCAACTCCGCACCCGGCATCGACATGCTGTTCGAGAGCCTCGCGACCGGCAGCTCCGACGAACCGGCGTCCGCCTACGGGCTGCTGGCCGACGACATCGACGTCGCACCGGACCGCCGCTCGGTCACGTTCCACCTGAATCCGCGCGCACGCTTCTCGAACGGCGATCGCGTCACGGCCGACGACGTCAAGTTTTCGTTCGACACGCTGAAGAGCAAGCAGGCCGCACCGCAGTTCGGCGCGTATTTCGCGGAGATCGCGAAGGCCGTGGTCGTCGATCCGGCCACCGTGCGGTTCGAGTTCCGCAGCGCGAATCGCGAGTTGCCGCTGATCGCCGGCGGCGTGCCCGTGTTCTCGCGCAAGTGGGGAGTGCGCGCGGACGGCTCGCGCATCCCGTTCGACCAGCTCGCGTTCGAGCAGCCGATCGGCAGCGGCCCGTACCTGATCGAGCGCTACGACAACGGCCGCACGATCACCTACCGGCACAATCCCGCGTACTGGGGCGCCGATCTGCCGGTACGGATCGGCACCAACAACTTCGAGCGGATCGTCTACAAGCTGTACGGCGACGGCGTCGCGCGGCTCGAGGCGTTCAAGGCCGGCGAATATGACGTGCTCGTCGAGTACATCGCGCGCAACTGGACGCGGCGCGACGTCGGCAAGCGCTTCGACAGCGGCGAGCTCGTCAAGCGCGAATTCCGCCAACATAACGGCGCCGGCATGCAGGGCTTCTTCATGAACCTGCGCCGGCCGCTGTTCCGCGACGTGCGCGTGCGCCAGGCGCTCGATCTCGCGTTCGACTTCGAATGGCTGAACCGCCAGCTGTTCTACAGCGCATACACGCGCCTCGATAGTTATTTCGCCGACACCGACCTGCAGGCGACCGGTACGCCGGGCGAGGGCGAGCTGAAGCTGCTGGAGCCGCTGCGCGCGCAGCTCGATCCGGCCGTGTTCGGCCCGATGGTCACGCAGCCGGACACGAATCCGCCAGGCTCGCTGCGCGCGAACCTGCTGAAGGCGCGCGCGCTGCTCGAGCAGGCCGGCTGGACCTATCGCGACGGCGCGCTGCGCAATGCGAAGGGCGAGCCGTTCGCGTTCGAGATCCTCGACGATGCGGGCGGCGCGATGGAAGGCGTCGTGACCGCCTACCGGCGCAACCTCGCGAAGCTCGGCATCGACGTGCGCTTTCGCACGGCGGATTACGCGCTGCTGCAAAAGCGCCTCGATGCGTTCGACTACGACATGACGACGATCCGCCTGCCGGGCGTGCAGGTGCCGGGCACCGAGCAATACTCGCGTTACGCGAGCAAGTTCGCCGACGAGCCGGGCTCCGACAACTTCATCGGGCTGAAATCGCCGGCCGTCGACGCGTTGCTGCATGCGCTCGGCACCGCGCAGACGCGCGAGGAATTGCTCGACGCGACGCACGCGCTCGACCGTGTGCTGATGCACGGCTACTACGCGGTCCCGCAGTGGTACAGCACGACGCACCGCATCGCGTACAAGCGCACGCTGGCCTATCCGCAGACGCTGCCGCTGTACTATTCGGCCGAGGGCTGGGTCGTGTCGACCTGGTGGGCGCAGCCCGATCACTGACCCGCGCCGGCCCTTCGTCCAACCCAGCCACCCGATCACGAGTCGACGCCCTATGTGGAGCTACATCCTCAAACGCCTGCTGCTGATGATCCCGACGCTCGTCGGCGTGCTGACGCTCACGTTCGCGGTGATCCAGTTCGTGCCGGGCGGCCCGGTCGAGCAGGCCGTGCAGGAATTGCGCAAGGGCGCGACGGAGCAGGGCGCGACGCCGTTCGGGATGCGCGCGCACACCGGCGTCGACGCGCAGCAGCTCGCGCAGCTCAAGGCGCTGTACGGTTTCGACAAGCCGCCGCTCGAACGCTACTGGCTGATGCTGAAACGCTTCGCGCGCTTCGATCTCGGCGACAGCTATTTTCGCCACCAGAGCGTGTGGTCGCTGGTCGTGCAGAAGCTGCCCGTGTCGATCAGCATCGGGCTGTGGACGTTCTTCCTCACGTATCTGATCTCGGTGCCGCTCGGCATCGCGAAGGCGGTGCGCAACGGTTCGCCGTTCGACGTCGCGACGAGCCTCGTCGTGCTCGTCGGCTATGCGATTCCGGGCTTCGTGCTCGGCGTGCTGCTGCTCGTGCTGTTCGGCGGCGGCTCGTTCTGGCAGCTCTTTCCGCTGCGCGGCCTCACGTCGGACAACTTCGCGCAACTATCGCTCGTCGGCAAGGTGCTCGACTACCTGTGGCACATCGCGCTGCCGATCACCGCGTCGGTCGTCGGCAGCTTCGCGGTCGTCACGATGCTCACGAAGAACGCGTTCCTCGACCAGATCCGCCGGCAATACGTGCTGACCGCGCGCGCGAAGGGGCTCTCCGAGCGCAGCGTGCTGTGGAAGCACGTGTTCCGCAATGCGATGCTGCCGCTGATCGTCGGCTTCCCCGCCGCGTTCATCGGCGCGTTCTTCACGGGCAGCCTGCTGATCGAGACGCTGTTTTCGCTCGACGGCCTCGGGCTGCTGTCGTACGAATCGGTCGTGCGGCGCGACTACCCGGTCGTGCTCGGCACGCTGTACCTGTTCACGCTGATCGGGCTCGCGACCAAGCTGATCTCCGATCTTTGCTATGTGTGGGTCGATCCGCGCATTCAATTCGACAACCTGGAGCGCTGACATGAAACGAGCCATTCGCATGCCCGGCGCCAGCGGGCGAGGCGCGCGATGAACCGGGCCGTCGTCTCTTCCCGCATCGACGCCGCACGGGCGCGCGTGTCGCCGTCGCCCGCCCGCCGCGTGTGGCAGCGCTTCAGGCAGCAGCGCCTCGGCTACTGGAGCTTCGTGATCTTCGTCGTGGCCTTTGCCGCGAGCCTCGCGGCGCCGCTGTGGTCGAACGACAAGCCGCTCGTCGTGCGCTACGACGGCCAGACCTATTTCCCGATGTTCCAGGCGTACCCGGAGACGACCTTCGGCGGCGATTTCCCGACGCCGGCCGACTATCTCGATCCGTATGTGCGCAAGCGGCTCGAGGCGCCCGGCAACTTCGTCGTCTATCCGCCGAACCGCTATTACTACGACACGCTGAACTACTTCTCGAACGTGCCGAACCCGGCGCCGCCGTCGCGCGAGAACTGGCTCGGCACCGACGCGCAGGGCCGCGACCTGCTCGCGCGGCTCGTGTACGGGTTCCGCGTGTCGGTCGAATTCGGGCTGATCCTGACCGTGATCGGCACGCTGCTCGGGATCGCCGCGGGCGCCGTGCAAGGCTTCTTCGGCGGGCGTATCGACATCGTCGGGCAGCGGCTGATCGAGATCTGGAGCTCGCTGCCCGAGCTGTACCTGCTGATCATCTTCGCGTCGATCTTCGAGCCGAGCTTCCTGCTGCTGATCGTGCTGCTGTCGCTGTTCGGCTGGATCGGCCTCGCCGACTACGTGCGCGCGGAATTCCTGCGCAACCGCACGCAGGACTACGTGCGCGCGGCCCGTGCGATGGGGCTCACGAACGGGCAGATCATCTGGCGCCACGTGCTGCCGAACAGTCTCACGCCGGTGATCACGTTCCTGCCGTTCCGGATGAGCGGCTCGATCCTCGCGCTGACGAGCCTCGACTTCCTCGGGCTCGGCGTGCCGCCGCCGACGCCGAGCCTCGGCGAACTGCTCGCGCAGGGCAAGGGCAACCTCGACGCATGGTGGATCTCGCTGTCGACGTTCGGCGTGCTGGTCGCGACGCTGCTGCTGCTGACCTTCATGGGCGATGCGCTGCGCAACGCGCTCGACACGCGCATCGCCGATTCGGTGCGCGCCGCGGGAGGCCAGCGATGAGCGACGCGGTCGTATCGAAGGCGGACGAACCGCTGCTGTCGCTCGAGCATCTGCATGTGCGCTTCGGCGACACGGTGGCCGTCGACGACGTGACGCTCGCGATCGGGCGCGGCGAGCGGGTCGCGCTCGTCGGCGAGTCGGGGTCCGGCAAGAGCGTGACCGCGTTGTCGATCCTGCGGTTGCTGCGCGACGCCGAAGTCGGCGGCGCGATCCGCTTCGCGGGGCAGGATCTGGCAAGCAAGAGCGAGCGCGAGATGCGCGGGCTGCGCGGCTCGGACATCGCGATGATCTTCCAGGAGCCGATGACGGCGCTCAACCCGCTGTATACGATCGGCGTGCAGATCGGCGAGACGATCGTGCTGCACGACGGCGTATCGGCCGTGGAGGCGCGCAAGCGCACGATCGCGTTGCTCGCGCGCACCGGCATCGCGGAGCCCGAGAAGCGCGTCGACAGCTACCCGCACCAGTTGTCGGGCGGTCAGCGGCAGCGCGCGATGATCGCGATGGCGCTCGCGTGCCGGCCGCGCCTGCTGCTGGCCGACGAGCCGACCACCGCGCTCGACGTGACGATCCGCGCGCAGATCGTCGACCTGCTGCTGGAGTTGCAGCGCGACGAAGCGGAAAAACGCGGGATGTCGATCCTGCTGATCACGCACGATTTGAATCTCGTGCGGCACTTCGCGCAGCGCGTCGCGGTGATGGAGCACGGCCGGCTCGTCGAGAGCGGGCCCGTCGAGCGGATCTTCGCGGCGCCCGAGCATCCGTATACGCAGCGGCTGCTGAACAGCCGGCCGCAACGCGCGGTCACGCCGGTGATGCCGATCGCGCCCGTCGTGCTCGACGCGCGCCACGTGAGCGTGCAGTTCGCGCGCAAGCGGCCGGGCTTCGCGGGCTGGTTCGGCACGGTGCCGGTGACGGCCGTCGCGGACGTATCGGTGTCGGTGCGGCAGGGCGAAACGCTCGGCATCGTCGGCGAGTCGGGATCGGGGAAGTCGACGCTCGCGATGGCGCTGCTCGGGCTGCAGAAGACGGTCGGCGGCGAGATCGAATTCCAGGGGCGCGCGCTGTCGACCTATCGCGGCCGCGAACAGACCGCGCTGCGCTCGAACATGCAGGTGGTCTTTCAGGATCCGTTCAGTTCGCTTTCGCCGCGTCACACGATCGAGCGGATCGTCGGCGAGGGGCTCGAGCTGCATCGCCCCGACATGACGCCCGACGCGCGCCGCGCGAAGTCGCTCGCGGTGCTGCGCGAAGTCGGCCTCGACCGCACGGTGCTGCACCGGTATCCGCACGAATTCTCGGGCGGCCAGCGCCAGCGGATCGCGATCGCGCGCGCGCTGGTGCTGGAGCCGCGCATCCTGATCCTCGACGAGCCGACTTCCGCGCTCGACGTGTCGATCCAGCAGCAGGTGCTGAAGCTGCTCGCGAATTTGCAACAGAAATACAACCTCGGCTACGTCTTCATCAGCCACGACCTGGAGGTGATCGGTGCGATGGCGCACCGCATCGCGGTGATGCAGGACGGCGCCGTCGTGGAGTCGGGGGAGGTGTCCGACGTGTTCACCAGACCGTCACATCCTTACACACAAAAGCTGTTGAAAGCGGTCTGGAAAGCGTGATAGACGTCCAATGGTCGGACCATCTCGATTGTATTTATTAATTTGTTTTGACAAACGATTACGCGCTGGCTAGTATCGACCGAAATTTTCCGCCAATCAGCTGATTTTTAAGCAAATTCCATCGACCAATGCAGCATCGATCCCTGACCCAGGCATGCGCGCGCACCATCGCCGGGCTATTCATCGGCGCCCTGTTCGCAGCAGCTCCCGGCGCGTTCGCCGACGAAGTCAGCAGTTTTAACCAGAATGTCACCAATTCGACTCAGATCGGGTCGGGTGCCTCCCTCCAGCAGACCAGCGCGCAGCCGTCGAGCGGCGGCGCGAAGTCGTTCCTTGCCGGCATGGCGGGCAAGGCAGGCGACGTGGTGGTCGGCGCGCTGAACATGATCGGCGTGCGGTATCGCTGGGGCGGCAACTCGCCGGATTCGGGCCTCGACTGCAGCGGCTTCGTGCGCTACGTGTTCCAGGACACGCTCGGCATGTCGCTGCCGCGTCGCGCGGAAGAAATGAGCCGCGTCGGCGAGAAGGTGAGCATGAGCAACCTGAAGCCGGGCGATCTCGTGTTCTTCAACACGATGCGCCGCACGTTCTCGCACGTCGGCATCTACATCGGCGACAACAAGTTCGTGCATTCGCCGTCGACGGGCAGCACCGTGCGCGTCGACGATCTCGACAGCGGCTACTGGGAAAAGCGTTTCACGGGCGCGCGCCGGATCGAATCGGAATTCCCGATGAAGGCAGAAGACCTGCGTCAGCGCGTGCGTGCGACGATCGGCGACGATTCGGTGAACGGCAACAATTGACGTTTGCCGGTCGGTCGGGCCGGACGATAAAAAACCCTGTCACCGAAAGGCGGCAGGGTTTTTTGTTTTTGGACTGGCGCGGACGACGAGGCGGAAGGCGTTGCGCCGGCCACCGGGAGGCGCCGTGTGCCGCAGCCGCCCGTCGCGGCTTACGCGGCGGTAGCCACGCCGCGTGCCGCCGCGAGCTTGCGCTGCAGTTCCGGCATGATGCGAGCGACCGCTTCCTCGCCCGCGAGGATCGCCGCGTTGCGCTGGTTGAAGTCGCTGCCGCCCATCGCCGCGAGGTTCGGGCGAATCACGACGTCCGCATACTTGTCGAGTTCGTAGGTCTTGATCGTCTGGCCCATGATCGTGAAGGTCTGCAGCAGCATCTCGATCGGGTTGTTGGTCGCCGCGCCGTCCGGCCGCGCCGAGATGTCGACCGCGATCACGAAGCTCGCTCCCATCTTGCGCGCGAACGATGCCGGCACCGGGCTCACCAGGCCGCCGTCCACATATTCGCGATTGCCGATCTTCACCGGCTCGAACACCGATGGCACGCTGCACGATGCGCGTACCGCCAGCCCGGTATTGCCTTGCTGGAACAGGATCGGCTGGCCGCTTTGCAGGTCCGTCGCGACGATGCCGAGCGGCTTCGCCATCTTCTCGATCGGCCGGTTGTTGAGCGTCTTGTTCAGGAAGTTCTGCAGCGCGACGCCTTGCAGCAGGCCGCGCGAGCGAAACGGCAGCGCCCAGTCGCTGATCGACGCCTGGTCCATGTCGAGCGCGATCTTGTTGATCTGCAGCCCGTTCATGCCGGACGCGTAGAGCGCGCCGACCACCGAGCCCGCGCTCGTCCCGGCGACGATTTCGATCGGAATGCCGCGCGCCTCGAGCGCCTTCAGCACGCCGATGTGCGAGAACCCGCGCGCGGCGCCGCCGCCGAGTGCGATGCCGATCTTGACGGGCTTCTCCTGCGGCAGGGCCGTGCCGGGACGGGACTTGTCGCCGAAGGAGGTGCAGGCGGCGAGGCTGGCGGACGCGCACGCAATCGTGAAGTGGCGGCGCGACAGGCGAGGGGACGACATCGAATGGTTCTCCGGCGGCTTGGCGGCGGGTTACACGGCCCGCGGCGGCGATAGGTTCCGAGCGGCCGCGCGGCGGGTTCCGTGCGGCCGGCGCCGCGCCGGCTGGCGGCCGCGGCGCGCACATCATAAAGCAAGCGGTGCGCTTGGCGCGATGTCCGGCGCGAGTATAATTCCGGCTTCTTTCCCGTTCCGGGCGTCGCCGGCTCCGTTGCTGTCGGGGCTGCCGTCGTCGTCCCGCGTCGAATCATTCATGCGCCCCAGGCGTTCGAGTTACCGTTTATGACCCGTCCTGTCCGTACCCGCTTCGCGCCGAGTCCCACCGGCTTCATCCACCTCGGCAACATCCGCTCCGCACTCTATCCGTGGGCGTTCGCCCGCAAGATGAAAGGCACGTTCGTGCTGCGCATCGAGGATACCGACGTCGAGCGCTCGTCGCAGGAAGCGGTCGATGCGATCCTCGAAGGGATGCAATGGCTCGGGCTGGATTTCGACGAAGGTCCGATCTACCAGATGCAGCGGATGGACCGCTATCGCGAAGTGCTCGCGCAGATGCTCGAGAAGGGCCTCGCGTACCCGTGCTACATGTCGGCCGAGGAACTCGACGCGCTGCGCGAACGCCAGCGCGAAGCCGGCCTGAAGCCGCGCTACGACGGCACGTGGCGTCCGGAGCCCGGCAAGGTGCTGCCGGAGCCGCCGGCCGGCGTGAAGCCGGTGCTGCGCTTTCGCAATCCGCTGACGGGCACGGTCGTGTGGGACGACGCGGTGAAGGGGCGTGTCGAGATCTCGAACGAGGAACTCGACGACCTCGTGATCGCGCGCCCGGACGGCACGCCGATCTACAACTTCTGCGTGGTGGTGGACGACATGGACATGGGCATCACGCACGTGATCCGTGGCGACGACCACGTGAACAACACGCCGCGCCAGATCAACATCCTGAATGCGCTCGGCGGCGAGCCGCCCGTCTACGCACACTTGCCGACCGTGCTGAACGAGCAGGGCGAGAAGATGAGCAAGCGGCACGGCGCGATGAGCGTGATGGCGTACCGCGACGCGGGCTTCCTGCCGGAGGCCGTCGTCAACTATCTCGCGCGGCTCGGCTGGTCGCACGGCGACGCCGAGATCTTCTCGCGCGAGCAGTTCGTCGAATGGTTCGATCTCGAGCATCTCGGCAAGTCGCCCGCGCAGTACGACCACAGCAAGCTGAGCTGGCTGAACGCGCATTACATCAAGGAAGCCGACAACGCGCGCCTCGCCGAACTCGCGAAGCCGTTCCTCGACGCGCTCGGCATCGACGACGCGGCGATCGCGACGGGCCCCGCGCTCGACGCGGTGGTCGGCCTGATGAAGGATCGTGCGACGACGGTCAAGGAGATCGCGGAAGGCGCGACGATGTTCTACCGCGTGCCGGCGCCCGAGGCCGATGCGCTCGCGCAGCACGTGACCGATGCGGTGCGGCCGGCGCTGGCCGATCTCGTCGCTGCGCTGAAGGCGGCCGACTGGACGAAGGAAGCGGTGTCCGCCGCGTTGAAGGCGACGCTCGCCACGCACAAGCTGAAGATGCCGCAGCTCGCGATGCCGGTGCGTCTGCTGGTGGCGGGCACGACGCACACGCCGTCGATCGACGCGGTGCTCGTGCTGTTCGGTCGCGACGTCGTGGTGTCGCGCATCGAGGCCGCGCTGGCTTGACGTTCGCGCGCGTGCGAAGCGGTCCGCACAGGAGTGAGCGGGCTGCTTCGCAAAAAATTTCATGCGGATCGTAAAAAGGGTATTTACAAGTTCAGAATCGGTCCATATAATCTCATTTCTGTTCTGCAAGGGGGTATAGCTCAGCTGGGAGAGCGCTTGCATGGCATGCAAGAGGTCAGCGGTTCGATCCCGCTTACCTCCACCAACAGAACAAACTGGATTGATTTGCGAAGCAGCGGTAGTAATAAATGCTTCACAAAATGATTCAAAGCAGTTAGAATTCCGGCCTTCGCTGTTGAGTAGAAGTAAATAGCGAAAGTCAGACGAATCTGAAAAGATTTTGTCCCCTTCGTCTAGAGGCCTAGGACATCACCCTTTCACGGTGAGTACAGGGGTTCGAATCCCCTAGGGGACGCCAAATTCAGCGGCGTTTCGTAGAAGTGTCGCAAGGCTTGCAGGAACGTAACCGACGTCCTGCGGGTTGGGTAAGAAAGCTGGAGCGGTAGTTCAGTCGGTTAGAATACCGGCCTGTCACGCCGGGGGTCGCGGGTTCGAGTCCCGTCCGCTCCGCCAGAACGAAGCCCGTTCAAGACGTTTTTGAGCGGGCTTTTGTATTAAAGATGTAAGCAGTACGTTGTCCCCTTCGTCTAGAGGCCTAGGACATCACCCTTTCACGGTGAGTACAGGGGTTCGAATCCCCTAGGGGACGCCAGATTCAGCGGCGTTTCGTAGAAGTGTCGCAACGCATGCAGGAACGTGACGAGATCCTGCGGGCGGTGGTGCAGAAAAGCTGGAGCGGTAGTTCAGTTGGTTAGAATACCGGCCTGTCACGCCGGGGGTCGCGGGTTCGAGCCCCGTCCGCTCCGCCAGAACGAAGCCCGTTCAAAAGCGTTTTTGAACGGGCTTTCTCGTTAAGGATGTAAGCAGTACGTTGTCCCCTTCGTCTAGAGGCCTAGGACATCACCCTTTCACGGTGAGTACAGGGGTTCGAATCCCCTAGGGGACGCCAGATTTCGGCGTCGTTCGAACAAACGACGCGCCGGCAGGAAGTAACCGACGCCTGCCAGGCAAGCAGCAAGACTGGAGCGGTAGTTCAGTCGGTTAGAATACCGGCCTGTCACGCCGGGGGTCGCGGGTTCGAGTCCCGTCCGCTCCGCCAGAAAATGAAAAAGCCCGCCTTGTGCGGGCTTTTTCATTGGTGTCGCTCGTTGCGCCCGCTTGCGGGCACGTGACTGCGCGGCTTCCGGCGGGACTCGAAGGGCTGCGCTTGCCACCCGGGCCGGGTGCTGCATCAGACGCCGCACCCCCTACGAGAAATTCGCGATTGCATCCGCACGCGACTGCGCTATCGTGGCGGGATGCGTTTCCGACTCCTGCGCGATGCTCGATCCGACCGACCTGCGACTCCTGTATCAGCTCCGGCCAGCGGAGCCCGGCGATTTTCCGTATGCCGAAGCGTTGACGCACGGCAACATGGGCGGCTACTACAAGCGCCATGGGCTCGTGTGGCGCAGCGACCTGTTCTATGCGAGCTGGCGCGAATCCGAGAACTTCATCCTCGAGGCCGACGGCGAGCGCATCGGCGTGCTGCGCGTGACCGAGGAGGGCGATTCGCTGCATATCCGCGACGTGCAGATCGCGGCCGGCCATCGCGGGCAGGGCGCCGGCACCTATATGCTCGAGATGGCGCATCGCTGGGCGCGTGCGCGCGGGCTGCACGAACTGCAGTTGCGCGTGTTCGTCGACAATCCTGCCGCGCATCTGTACCTGCGCATGGGCTACCGGGTCACCGGGCCGCGGCTCGCGCAACTGGGCTCGATCCGCCACATGGTGCGGCCGGTCTGACGGTCCGGCGCGCCGGAGCGAGCGATCAGCGGGCCGTGCCGATCGCGCCGTCGTCGTTTGGCGTTTCGTCGTCCGCGACGCCGCCGTCCGGGCCTCGATGCTCGTAGCCGCGGAGCATGAACGCGCGCGGGCTTTCGCCGAACGCACGGCGGAACATGGCCGAGAACGCGCTCTGGCTCTGGTAGCCGAGCTCACGCGCGATATGCGACAGCGGGCGCCCCTGGTTCAGCAGGGGGATTGCCCGCGCGAGCAGCGCCTGCTGGCGCCACTGCGAAAAGCTCACCCCGAGTTCCTGCTTGAATAGTCGCGATATCGTGCGCGTGCTCGCGCCGACCTCGCTTGCCCAGTGCTCGAGCGACTCCGCATGCGCGGGGTGCGCGAGTACCGATTCGCACAGCAGGCGCAGCCGTTTCTCGTCGGGCATCGGCACCGCGAGCGGCAACGGTTCGGCATGGCTCAGCTCGTCGAGCACGAGCCCGTACAGCAGGCGCTCGCGCGCGGCGCTCAGGTCGCGCGCGTCGAGTGCGACGATCAGTTCGCGCAGCAGCCCCGTCACCTCGACGACGCGGCAGGCATCGAGCCCGTCCGGCACGATCGACTCGTCGATATACAGCGTGCGCAAATAGGCCTCTTCGACGATCATGACTTCGTGCGTGACGTGCGGCGGCACCCAGATCGCACGGGACGGCGGCACCATCCAGGTCGTGCCGGTCGTCGCGACGCGCAGCACGCCGCGCGACGCGTACGCGAGTTGCGCCCACGCATGTGTGTGCAGCGGAATGCGGCGGCCGGCATCGACCTGCCGCGCGCGCACGCGCATCGGATGGACGGCGGTCGGCGCGAATTCCGGCGGAATGTCGATGACGTCGTACGGGTTCGATACGTCGGCTTGGGCGGGCGGATTCATGAACGGTTCGGGCGGCGCGGCGGCGATGCCGTTATTTTAGAAGGCGCAGCGCTTGCGCATGCGGCGGTTTTTCGGGCCATCATGCCGGGTTCAAATGAACTTTGTGTGGGCACCGGCAAATCCGGGGCGGCTGCGTGCGGCTGCGTGCGGCCGCGCGCGCCGACGGTTCGAACCATCGGGCCGGTATCGCGGTCTATCGATGCGTGCGCAATTGCATGCCAATCGCGCACCGATCGCACGCGAACACGGCAACACACGAATCGAAGAGGAGAACCACGATGCGCCACGTATTCGTCTATGGCACCTTGAGAGCCGGACAGGCCAACGACATCGGCCATGCGGCCGCTCGCCACGGAATCGCCGCGCCGACGCTGCTGGGCGCCGCCGCGCTGCCGGGCGAACTGTACGATTTCGGCACGTATCCGGGCATGATCGCCGGGCCGGCCGGCAAGTCGCTGGTCTGGGGCGACGTCTACGAGGTCGACGAGCAGCTCGTCCCGGTGCTCGACGAGATCGAGCGCGTCTATCCGGGCGTCGACTCGCTGTTCAAGCCGGAAGAGGTGACCGTCGAGCTCGGCGGCCGACAGTACGCCTGCCTGTATTATCCGGTTGCCGCGCATGCGGCGGCCGGGCGCCCGCGCATCGCGTCCGGCGACTGGGTTCAGCACCGGCGCGAGCAGGAAGCCGCCTGAGCGTGCCCGCGGGCGGCGGCCGGATTCGCCGCAAAAGAGAAAGCGCCCCGCGGGGCGCTTTTTTCATGCCGCCATCGCATGCGATCGCCGGCACGGCGTGGCCAGCCGGCGATCGCAGCAGACGGCGTCGTCAGATTTCCTCGTACAGCGGCAGCGTCAGGAATTCGGTGAAGCCTTCCGACGTCGACATCCGCTCGAAGATCGCCGCGGCGCGTTCGTACGGCTGCGTGTTGCCGCCGACCGAGCGCTTCACGTTGTCGAGCTCGATTTTCGCGAATTCGCGCACGAGTTCGGCCGTGACCTTGCGGCCGTCGTCGAGCACGCCCTTCGGCGAGCGGATCCACTGCCATACCTGCGAGCGGGAAATCTCGGCCGTGGCCGCATCTTCCATCAGGTTGTGGATCGGCACGCAGCCGTTGCCGTCGAGCCACGCGCCGAGGTAGTGGATCCCGACGTTGATGTTGTTGCGCAGGCCGGCTTCGGTGATCGGCGCTTCCGGCTGGAAGTCGAGCAGGTTCCTGCCTTCGACCTGGACGTCGTCGCGCTGCTTCGCGATCTGGTTCGGCTTGTCGCCGAGCACCTTGACGAATTCTTCCATCGCGATCGGCACGAGGCCCGGGTGCGCGACCCAGCCGCCGTCGTAGCCGTCGGTCGCGTCGCGGGCCTTGTCCGAACGCACGCCGCCCATTGCCTTCTCGTTCGCCTCCGGATCGTTCTTGATCGGGATCAGCGCGGCCATCCCGCCGATCGCCGGCGCGTTGCGCTTGTGGCAGGTCTTCAGCAGCAGCAGCGCGTACGCGCGCATGAACGGCACCGTCATCGTGATCTTCGAACGGTCGGCCAGGCAGAAGTCGCGGTCGTTCTTGAACTTCTTGATCGCCGAGAAGATGTAGTCCCAGCGGCCGGCGTTCAGGCCCGAGCTGTGTTCGCGCAGTTCGTACAGGATCTCGTCCATCTCGAACGCGGCGAGGATCGTCTCGATCAGCACCGTCGCGCGGATCGTGCCGCGCGGCACGCCGACCGCTTCCTGCGCGGCGACGAAGATGTCGTTCCACAGGCGCGCCTCGAGATGGCTTTCCATCTTCGGCAGGTAGAAGTACGGGCCGGAACCGCGCGCGATCAGTTCCTTCGCGTTGTGGAACAGGAACAGCGCGAAATCGAAGATGCCGCCGGACACGCGCTGGCCGTCGACCGTCACGTGCTTCTCGTCGAGGTGCCAGCCGCGCGGGCGCACGATTAGCGTCGCGACCTTGTCGTTCAGCTTGTACGACTTGCCGTTCTGCTCGAGCGAGATCGTGCGGCGGATCGCGTCCTTCAGGTTGATCTGGCCGTCGATCTGGTTCGTCCAGCTCGGTGCGTTCGAATCCTCGAAGTCCGTCATGTATGAATCGGCGCCCGAGTTCAGCGCGTTGATGATCATCTTGCGCTCGACGGGGCCCGTGATCTCGACCCGCCGGCATTGCAGGTCGGCCGGCAGCGGCGCGACCTTCCAGTCGCCTTCGCGAATCGCTTTCGTCTCGGCCAGGAAGTCGGGGCGCTCGCCCGCGTCGAGGCGTTTCGTGCGCTCGACGCGCGCCTGCAGCAGCGCTTGGCGGCGCGATTCGAACGTGCGGTGCAGCGCCGCGACGAGTGCCAGCGCGTCGGGCGTCAGGATGGCTTCGTAACCCGGCTTGATTTCGCCGGTGATCGTCATGCCTTGCGGCAGCGTGATCGGGGTGCTCATGAGTCTCATCTCCTTGGTCGGTCAGTTGCGGTTTCGGTGAAGGGGGAAGGCGGCAGCGCCGCGAGCGTCATGCACCCGGGCCGGGGCGCGTGCGGTTCGCGGGTCTGCCGGACGGAGCCGGGGTGGCGAGAAAGGCGAGCAGGTCGGCCATGCCGGTGCCCGTGCCGTGGGGCGGCGCGCCGAGTTCCTCGGCGGGCGCACCCGTGCGGTTGAGCCAGAACGTCGTGTAGCCGAACCAGGTGGCGCCGGCGACGTCCCACGCGTTCGACGACACGAACACGATGTCGCGCGGATTCGCCCCGAACGCGGCGGTGCCGAGTGCGTAAGCGGCCGGGCTCGGCTTGTACGCGCGCACGGTGTCGGCCGACAGCACGCGATCGAACAGCCCGGACATGCCGGCGCTCTTGATCGCGATGTCGAGCATCTGCGGGGTGCCGTTCGACAGGATCGCGAGCGGCGGGCGCGGGTCGAGCGCGCGCAGCTTGCGCAGCGCGGGCACCGTATCGGGATAGGTGGACAGGCACGCGTATTCGTCCATCAGCCGCTTCTCGGCCGCGCTGTTCAGCGCGAGCCCGAGCCGGCGCGCGGCGAACCGCAGCGCATCGAGCGTGATGTCCCGGAACGGGCGATAGCGGGCGCCGGCCGGATCGGCGAGCGTGCGCAACTGCGAGTATTCGATCTGCTTGCGTCGCCACAGCTGCGACAGCCGTTCCCCGTGACCGGGAAACATCTGCTCCGCCGCGGCCAGCACGGCGCGCACGTCGAACAACGTGCCGAATGCGTCGAAGAGGATAGCGTCGGGAGAGGAGAGTGTCGTTGTGGCCGACATAGCCTTGCGCTCCAGTTTCAGAGGTCGGGTCGATTCTATTCGTGATCGAAGGTGCTAAAAAAGACGCTAATCATCACTTGATCTTTTACTTTCATATACCTAATCTTGAGCGGCTCAAGCTATTTGAAGGGCGGCGAGGCCGTCCTTTCGGGAGTCATGGACCGGTTCAAACAGATCGAAACATTCGCCGCGGTCGCGGCGAAAGGCAGCCTGTCGGCGGCTGCGCACGCGGAAGGCGTCGCGCCGGCGATCATCGGCCGCCGCCTCGACGCGCTCGAGGAGCGGCTCGGCGTGAAGCTCCTCGTGCGCACGACGCGCAAGCTCACGCTGACGTTCGAGGGTTCGGCGTTCCTCGAGGATTGCCAGCGCATCATCAACGACATGCAGAACGCGGAGGCAAGCGTGTCCGCCGGCGGCGTCAAGGCGAGCGGCCATCTGCGGATTTCCGCGCCGGCCGGCTTCGGCCGGCGGCACGTCGCGCCGCTCGTGCCCGAATTCAGCGTCGGGCACCCCGACGTGTCGGTCACGCTCGACCTGTCCGACCGGATGGTCGACCTCGTCAACGAGGGGTTCGATTGCGCGGTGCGGCTCGGCGAGCTGCCCGATTCGTCGCTGGTGTCGCTGAAACTCGGCGAAAACCGCCGCGTGTGCGTCGCGTCCCCCGCGTATCTCGCGCGGCGCGGCACGCCCGCCACGCTCGCGGAACTCGCTCGCCACAACTGCCTCGCACTCGCGGCGAACGCGAACCAGCAGCGCGGGTGGGCGTTCCAGGACGGCGACAAGGTCGTGTCGATCCGCGTGAACGGCACGATGGAATGCTCGGACGGCGCGGTGCTGCACGAGTGGTGCCTCGAAGGCTACGGGCTCGCGTGGCGTTCGTGGTGGGAAGTCGGCGAGGACATCGCGGCCGGCCGGCTCGTCAGCGTGCTCGACGCGTTCGCCGCGCCGCCGATCGGCATCCATGCGGTGTTTCCGCAGCGCCGGCATCTGCCGCTGCGGGTGCGCCTGTTTCTCGATTACCTGAAGCACACGTACGAGCGACCCGGCTATTGGGGCGAGTAGGCGACGCGCGCCCGCGCGTTTCCGATATGAGGGCGAACCCGCTGGCGACGCGGTGAGCGCGGTTTCGCACACTACAATCGTAAGAGGCATGCGCGCCGTGTCGCGGCCGGCTCCGCTGGAGCCGCGGCGCGCGGCGCGCGATTGACGAAGGAGGGCGCGATGTTCCGGCACATCCTCGTTCCAACCGACGGTTCCGAACTGTCGCAAAAGGCGATCGACGGCGCGATCGACCTGGCTCGTGCGGTCGGCGCGCGCGTGACGGCCTACGCGTGCCTGCCGCAATACCCGTACTCGCCGTTTTCCGAAGTGATCATCGAGCCGCCCGCCGATTTTCGCGCGCGCAGCGAGCGCGAGGCGCGTGCGCATCTCGACGAGGTGGAAGCGGCCGCGAAGGCGGCCGGCGTCGCGTGCGACACGTGGACGAGCGTGCATCCGTCGCCGTATCTCGGCATCATCGAGGCGGCCGAGCGCGGCGGGTGCGACGTGATCTTCATGGCGTCCCACGGACGCCGCGGGCTCGGCAGCCTGCTGATCGGCAGCGAGACGCAGCGCGTGCTGACCCATACGAAAATTCCGGTGATCGTCTATCGGTAGGGCAGCGCCGGCCGTGGCCGGGCGGGCTGCGCCGCGGAAAAAGGGCGCGCCGGACGAAGCCGGCGCGCATCGTTGCTGGCGGCCCGCAGGCCGCGCGGCCGGTCGCGCAATGAGACTCGCGCGCCTGCCGTCTCCTCCCTGATTGTTGTCCGGTGGCCGATGCCGCGGCGTCAAGAGACGCGGCGGCATCGGCGTCACGCCACTGCGTGTTACGCGACCTTCTTGCCGTCGAAGAACTGTTCGTCCTCGGTCGAGCCATGCAGCGCGGTCGTCGACGCTTCGCGCTCGACCGTCTGCGTCACCGCGTCGAAGTAGCCCGTGCCGACCTCGCGCTGGTGCTTGACGGCCGTGAAGCCCTTGTCGGCTGCCGCGAACTCCGCCTGCTGCAGTTCGACGAATGCGCTCATCTGCGTGCGGGCATAGCCGTGCGCGAGATTGAACATCGAGTAGTTCAGCGCATGGAAGCCGGCCAGCGTGATGAACTGGAACTTGTAGCCCATCGCGCCGAGCTCCTTCTGAAACTTCGCGATCGTCGCGTCGTCGAGGTTCTTCTTCCAGTTGAACGACGGCGAGCAGTTGTACGACAGCAGCTTGCCCGGGAACTGCTTGTGGATTGCTTCCGCGAACTTCTTCGCGTACTCGAGATCGGGCTTGCCGGTTTCGCACCAGATCAGGTCCGCGTACGGCGCGTACGCGAGGCCGCGCGAGATGGCCTGTTCGAGGCCCGGCTTCGTGCGGAAGAAGCCTTCCACCGTACGCTCGCCCGTCAGGAACGGCTTGTCGTTGTCGTCGACGTCGGATGTGATCAGGTCGGCCGCTTCCGCGTCGGTGCGCGCAACCAGCACGGTCGGCGTGCCCATCACGTCAGCCGCGAGACGCGCGGCCGACAGCTTCGCGACCGCTTCGCGCGTCGGCACGAGCACCTTGCCGCCCATGTGGCCGCACTTCTTCACCGACGCGAGCTGGTCTTCGAAGTGGACGCCCGATGCGCCGGCCTCGATCATCGCCTTCATCAGTTCGAACGCATTGAGCACGCCGCCGAAACCGGCTTCCGCATCGGCGACGATCGGGGCGAAGAAATCGACGTAGCCTTCGTCGCCGGGGTTCTTGCCTTCCGACCACTGGATCTGGTCGGCGCGCGTCAGCGTATTGTTGATGCGCTTCACGACGAGCGGCACCGAGTTTGCCGGGTACAGCGACTGGTCCGGGTACATTTCGCCCGCGACGTTCGCGTCGCCGGCCACTTGCCAGCCGGACAGGTAGATGGCCTTCAGGCCGGCCTTCACCTGCTGCATCGCCTGGTTGCCGGTCAGCGCGCCGAGTGCGTTGACGAACGGCTCGTCGTTGATGAGGCGCCACAGTTTTTCCGCGCCGCGCTTGGCCAGCGTGTGCTCGATCGGGATCGAGCCGCGCAGGCGGACCACGTCCTCGGCCAAGTAGCTGCGCTTGATGCCCTTCCAGCGCGGATCGGTTTCCCATTGCTGCTGCAGTTCCTGTGCCTGTTGCTGACGCGACATGATGAGCTCCTTGAGGCGGTGTATGCGTGACGGGCCGAATCTGACCGTGGTGATGCCGTTCGCGAAGCGGGGAAGCGGTGCATTCCGTTTCGCGAAGTCTTGTATAAGAGTCTAGGCAAATTGGCGGCACCGAAACAGGGGCTGCATCGGGAAGTGAGGATTTTTTTAGTTGTTGGGAATCAACGGCTTGCCGTCTAAATTTCGAGATAAGAAACGCGTTTTCCTATCCCGCAATCGCGGAGGTTGTGCCCTGCAGCATGATTTTTTACGACGCAAAAAAATTTTCCGCATCGTGAAATGAGCGGCGGGCGAAAAAAAACCGGCGCGGATGCGCCGGTTTGGCTGGATTGGGCGGTACCCGATCCGCCGGGCGGCCGAGGGCCGCCCGTGTGTGCTTACGATGCCGAATTGCTGCGGCGCGGGGCGCCGCTGCGCTGACCGTCGCGACGCGGGCCGCCGTCACGGCTGCCGCCCGGCTTGCCGCTCCAGCCGCCGCCATTGCCGCCGCCGTGGCTGCGGCCGGCACCGTTGCCGTTGCCCGCATAACCGCCGCCCGGCTTGCCGCCGAAACGACGACCGCCGGTGCTGCCGCCCGGACGGCCGCGGCCGCCGGTGCCGCCGTTACGCGGGGGCGACTTGCGCGGTTCGAAACCTTCGACCACGTTGACCGGCAGCGGCGAGCGCACGAAGCGCTCGATACGCTTGAGCGCGCCTTGCTCGGCATGATGCACGAGGCTCACCGCGATACCCGAGCGGCCCGCGCGACCGGTACGGCCGATACGGTGCACGTAGTCTTCCGCGAACTTCGGCAGATCGTAGTTGAACACGTGCGTGATGCCCGGGATGTCGATGCCGCGTGCCGCGACGTCGGTGGCAACCAGCACGCGCACGCGGCGCTCGCGCAGCGCACGGATCGTGCGGTTACGCGCGCCCTGCGGGAGATCGCCGTGCAGCGCGGCCGATTCGAAGCCTGCGTCGGCGAGACGGCCGGCGAGCTGGTCGGCGTCGATCTTGGTCGCCGTGAAGATGATCGCCTGGTCGAGCGCGTCGTCGCGCAGCAGGTGATCGAGCAGGCGATCCTTGTGGTCGCGATCGTCGACGTAGTGCACGGTCTGCGCGATGTTCGTGCGCGACTCGAGGCGCTGCTGGATCTCGATGCGTTCCGGATCCTTCAGCAGGCGGCCCGTCAGCGAACCGATCTTGCCGTCGAGCGTGGCCGAGAACAGCATCGTCTGGCGCGACGCGGGCGTGGCCGCGACGATGGTTTCGATGTCGTCGATGAAGCCCATGTCGAGCATGCGGTCGGCTTCGTCGAGCACGAGCATCTTCAGTTCCGACAGGTCGATGCGGCCGCGCTCGAGGTGATCGAGCAGGCGGCCCGGCGTGGCAACCAGGATTTCCGGGTTCTTCGCGAGCAGCATCAGCTGCTGGCCGTAGGCGACGCCGCCGAGGATGCTGACCGTGCGCAGGCGCTTCAGGTGCTTGCCGTAGGTCGATGCGGCCGTCGTGACCTGCATCGCGAGTTCGCGGGTCGGCGTCAGCACGAGCAGGCTCGGGCGCGATACCGGCTGCGGGCGGCGGACGCGGCGGTCGCCGGTGTTCGGTTCACGCGGGGCGCGGGGCTGCTGCGCCTGCGTCTTCTGGAGCTGCGCGAAACGCTCGATCGCGGGCAGCATGAATGCGGCCGTCTTGCCCGAACCGGTCGGGCTCGACACCAGCAGGTCACGGCCGGCGATGCCGGCCGGGATCGCGCGCTGCTGGACCGGCGTCGGCTTCACATAGCCGGCAGCCTCCAGCGCGGAGACGATCTCCGGCGACAACCCGAGCGACGCGAAGCTCGGCTCGTCCGACGCCGGTTCGACCACGGCCGGTGCGGCGGCGGCGTCGAGACCGAGCGCCTGGTCGGCGATCACGTTGAGCGGGCTGGAGTTGATGCTCGAAGTCATAACAATCCTTGAAACACAGTGGGTGAAACGTCGGCGCCAATCGCGCATACCCAAGTCGTCGGATTCATCGAGCAAATCGGGAAACGGGAGCAATCCGCCGAACCGTCGGCGGATGAGGCATTAGAAGCTGTTTTGGGTGCGGCGCGCTTCAGGAGCGGGACCGCCAGCCTAGTTGACGACCGCGAAGGTCGAAGCAGGAGGGGACAGGTTCTAAACCGGATTGGAGCTTAACGCTACGAGGCGTCGGGCCGGAACGGCTTGCGAGCCGAGCGCGGGAGGTGACGCAGGCCGCATTATAAAGAAATTTGCTGCGCTGCGCCACTGATTTGATTGCCGATTGCGGCGGGGACGATCCGGTCAGGACGCCGTGCCGTTTTTCAGCGACTCGACGAGTTCGATGTACTGCTGCTTCGCCGCATCCTGCGACGTGCCCTTCAGGGCGTCCCACGCATCGTACTTGTATTTGCCGACGATATCGGTGAAGCCGGGCTTGTCGCCGTGCGCATCGCCGTCGGTCGCCTGCTTGAAGAGCGCGTACAGGCGCAGCAGGGTCAGGTTGCCCGGCCGTTCCGTCAGTTGCTTGACGTCGATCTGGGCCTGGTCGAATTGGGCGGTGAGTTCGCTCATCGGGTGTCTCCGTAAGGGTTTCAGATCGGCCGATCTTAACAAGCGGGCCGCCGCGCGGGGTCGAGCGATCCTTCCAAACCGCGGCCGGCGCCGCTCGCGTGCACAGATCGGGCCCGATCGCCCGTGGGAGCGGGGCGGCGCATTACAATGTCGGCCATGACGCAAACAGTGCTCCTCGCCATCGATACGTCGACCGAATACTGCTCGGTCGCGCTGCTGCGCTCGGCCCACGCCGATGACGCCGTTTCCACCCCGCAAACCTGGATCCGTCACGAGCTGACGGGCGCCGTGTCGAGCACGCGCGTGCTGCCGGCGATCCAGGAGCTCTTCGCCGAATCCGGGCTGACGCTCGCCGACTGCGACGCGATCGCGTTCGGCGCGGGCCCCGGCTCGTTCACGGGCCTGCGTACCGCGACGGGCATTACCCAGGGCCTCGCGTTCGGGGGCGGGCTGCCGGTCGTGCCGATCGGCACGCTGCTCGCGTGCGCCGAGCACGCGCGACTGCGCGCGCCCGACACGGCCCGCGTGCTCGCCGCGCTCGACGCGCGGATGGACGAAGCCTACTGGGCGGATTTCGCGTGGGACGACGGCGCCGGCGACTGGCGCGTGGTGCATCCGGCGTCGCTCGATGCACCGGGTGCCGTCGGCGTACCCGACGCGCCGTTCACGCTCGCCGGCAATGCGGCCGCGGCGTTCGGCGCGCAATTGCCGGCCGCCGCGCGGGCCGCCGCGATCGACGGCGACGCGCTGCCGCATGCGCTGGCGGTCGCGCATGCCGCGCTGCGCGCATTCCGCGCGGGGCGTGCGGTACCGGCCGACCAGGCCGCGCCCGAATACGTGCGCGACAAGGTCGCGCAGACCACGGCCGAGCGCATCGCGGCACGGGCCGCGCAGACGGGCGGAGCGAAGGGATGACGGGTGTGCTGCTGAGCGACCGCTATCTGGCGCCGATGACGGACGCCGATCTCGACGAGGTCGTCGCGATCGAACACGTCGCGTACGAATTTCCGTGGAGCCGCGGCAACTTCGAGGATTCGTTGCGCAACGGCTATCTGGGCGTATGCCTGCGGCACGTGACCGGGTCGCTCATCGGCTATTGCGTGCTGATGCCCGTGGTCGACGAGATGCATCTGCTGAACCTGTGCGTCGCGCCGGCCGCGCAGCATGCGGGCGCGGGCCTCGCGCTGCTGCGCGAGGCGGTGCGCATTTCGCGCGCGGAGCGGCTCGACGGCATGCTGCTCGAAGTGCGGCCGTCCAATCCGCGCGCGATCCATCTGTACGAGCGCTTCGGCTTCGTGACGATCGGCCGGCGCAAGAACTACTATCCGGCGAAGCATCGCAGCCGGGAGGACGCGATCGTGATGCGTCTGACGCTGAACAAGGACGAGGGGGATGCGCATGGCATGGGCTGAAGCGGCGCTCGAGGAACTGGGCCTCGCGCAGATCTGGGTGCGGCGTGGGCAGCGCGCGGACGACGACGCGGCAGCCGTCGCGCAAACCGCGGCGGCCGACGACGGTTCCGTCGTCGCGGCCGATCGGCCGGTGCGCGCAGCGCGTGCACCGGTGCAGGACGCTGCGCCAGCGGGCGTCGCGCGCGGCGCTGCCGGCGGCTTGCCGGCTCGCGAGTCGCGGGCGCCGGCGCACGATGTCGTCGATGGCGATCGGCCGCCCGCGCAGGCGGCATCGGCCGAGTCGGCCGCATCGCCCGCATCGTCCGATACGATGCCGTCGAAGGATGATGCGCCGCCTGCCGGGGACGACGATTTCGCCTGGTTCGACGCGGCGCCGCAGGGCGATTTCGTGCCGGCCGCCGAATCGCGTCCCGCCGGCACACCGGTCGCCGCGCTCGACTGGGAGGCACTGGCCGCGCGCGTGGCGGACTGCACGCTGTGCCGTCTGTGCGAGAAGCGGACCAACACCGTGTTCGGGGTTGGCGACCGCGAAGCGGACTGGATGCTGATCGGCGAAGCGCCGGGCGAGAACGAGGACAAGCAGGGTGAGCCGTTCGTCGGCCAGGCCGGCAAGCTGCTCGACAACATGTTGCAGTCGCTGTCGCTCAAGCGCGGCGACAACGTGTACATCGCGAACGTGATCAAGTGCCGCCCACCCGGCAACCGCAACCCGGAGCCGGACGAGGTCGCGAGCTGCGAGCCTTATCTGCAGCGCCAGGTCGCGCTCGTGAAGCCGAAGCTGATCGTCGCGCTCGGCCGTTTTGCCGCGCAGACGCTGCTGAAGACGGACGCGAGCATCGCATCGCTGCGCGGCCGCGTGCATGCGTACGAGGGCGTGCCGGTGATCGTCACCTACCACCCGGCCTACCTGTTGCGCAGCCTGCAGGACAAGTCGAAGGCGTGGGCCGATCTGTGCCTCGCGCGCGACACGTTCAAGCGTGCGGAAGGC
Organism: Burkholderia sp. BE12; assembly: GCF_002959955.1. Classification (NCBI taxonomy): domain Bacteria; kingdom Pseudomonadati; phylum Pseudomonadota; class Betaproteobacteria; order Burkholderiales; family Burkholderiaceae; genus Burkholderia; species Burkholderia sp. BE12. The sequence continues at coordinate 143,287 of NZ_PREY01000008.1, forward strand.
GCCGACGCGCACGGTTCGGCCGGGCAATGACGGCCGGCGCGGCGTGCGCATTCGTCGATACGCTGCATGACGTCGCGGTGCGAGACCTGGGCTGGCTGCTGGCCAGTCCGAGCCTGCTCACCGCGGTGCCGGGCGCGCCGCTCGCGTGCCCTTGGCCGGATGCGGCCGGGCAAGCGGCCGTCGAAGCGTGGCTCGCCGCGCTCGATGCGCAGCCCGGGCCGCTGCATCGCGCGCTCGCCGGGTTTCGTCCCACCCGGCTCGGCCGCTACGCCGAATGCCTGCTCGAGTACTTTCTGACGCACGGGCCGTCGCTGCGGCTCGTCGCGGCCAATCTGCCGCTGCGCAGCAACGGCCGCACGCTCGGCGAAGTCGACTTTCTCGTCGATGCGCCGGACGGCCGGCGCCTGCACTGGGAACTCGCGGTGAAGTGCTATCTGTGTGCGCCGATCCGCGACGGCGCGTCGCTCGCCGACTTCGTCGGCCCCAATCTCGTCGACCGGTTCGACCTCAAGCGCAGCCGGCTGCTCGACCACCAGTTGCGGCTCGGCGAACACGACGGCTTTGCCCGGCTCGGCTACGGCGCACCGTCCGACGCGCAGATGTTCATCAAGGGTTGGCTGTTCCATCCGCACGGCGTGCCGGTATCGCCGGTGTCCGCCGAAATCGCGCCGGATCACCCGCGCGGTTTCTGGCTGACGCACGCGCAGTGGCCGGCGTGGGCGGCCGCGCAGCGCGACGGCGCGGCATGGAGCGTGTTGCCGAGGCTGGCATGGCTGGCGCCGCGGCGTGCCGCCGGGGGCGCAGGTTTCGAGCCCGAGCCGCTGGCGAGCGCACCGGAACTGCCGCCCGTGCTCGCGACGCGCCAGACGCCCGACCTGATCGGCATCCATGAACAGGGCGGCGACGGCACGTGGCGCGAGACGGCGCGCGGTTTCGTCGTGCCCGACGACTGGCCGGCGCGCGCGCAGGCGTTTGCGGCGCAGGATCGCTGACGCCGCGTCAGCCGGCGTTCACCACCAGCGATGAAAGTGATGGACCGGGCCGACGCCGTGGCCGACGTCGAGGTGGCCGCTCGCGGCGATCGCGCCGGTCAGGTAGGTCTTTGCCTCGCGTACCGCGCTTTCCAGGTCGGGTTGCTGCGGCAGCAGTGCCGCGATCGCCGACGACAGCGTGCAGCCGGTGCCATGCGTATTGCTGACCGGCACGCGCGCGCCGTCGAGCCGCACGGTGCGTGTCGCTTCGACGAGCCAGTCCGGGCTCGCGGACGCGTCGGGCAGGTGGCCGCCCTTCATCAACACGGCGCGCGCGCCCGTTCGCAGCAAGGCCTGGCCTTGCCGGACCATGTCGTCTTCGGTGGTGGCGGGCGCATCGTTCAGCAGTGCGGCCGCTTCGGGCAGGTTCGGCGTGACGACGGTCGCGAGCGGCAGCAGCGTGTCGCGCAACGCGTCGACGGCATCGGGCGCGAGCAGCGCGTGGGCGCTCTTCGAGATCATCACCGTGTCGAGCACGACGAAGCGCGGCACGTAACGGCGCAGCGCGTCGGCTACCGCGTGCACGATCGCCGCGTTGGCGAGCATCCCGATCTTGACCGCATCGATGCGGATGTCGTCGAACACCGCGTCGAGCTGCGCGGTCACGAAGGCGGCGTCCGGCGCATGCACGCCCGTCACGCCGCGCGTGTTCTGCGCGGTCAGCGCGGTGATCACGCTCGCGCCATACGCGCCGAGCGCGGAAAACGTCTTCAGGTCGGCCTGGATGCCTGCGCCGCCGCCCGAATCGGAGCCGGCGATCGTCAGGATGTTGGGTATCGGGTGCGTCATGAGGGCAACGCGCCGGTGCGAGGACCGGCGTCGGCGGACGGAAACGGAAAGTGTAGCGTCAGTGCCGCGATTCGCCGATCAGCGCGACCGAGTCGAACTGACGCTGGTTCGCCTGGTGGCGGCGCATCACGAGCCACATCGTCAGGCAGACGAACGTGCCGAACAGCACGATCACGACGCCGACCGGCACGTCGAGCCACACGAGCACCGCATACAGGCACAGCATCACAAGCACCGACAGGTTCTCGTTGAAGTTCTGCACCGCGATCGAATGGCCGGCCGACAGCAGCACGTGGCCGCGATGCTGCAGCAGCGCATTCATCGGTACGACGAAGTAGCCGGACAGCGCGCCGACGCCGATCAGGAAGATGTAGGCGACGATCAGGTAGAACGGCAGGCGCAGATGGCCGAAGTGCAAGGCCCAGTGCGACGGGAACAGGTCGCGCGTGTAGAACGCCATCAGCATCACCGCGATGCCCATGATGATGCCGACGGGCAGCACGGACAGCGACTTCTTCAGCGGAATCCGGGCGGCGGCGGCGATCGCGCCGCCCGCGACGCCGACCGCGACCACGGCCTGCAGGATCGCGCCTTCGGACAGCGACATGTTGAGCGACACCTCGGCCCATTTCAGCACGATGAACTGCAGCGTCGCGCCCGCCCCCCAGAACAACGTGGTGACCGCGAGCGAGATCTGGCCGAGCTTGTCGCGCCAGAGCACCATGAAGCAGTCGGCGAAATCGGTGAGCAGCTTGACCGGGCCGCGTTCCTGCTTCGGATAGCGGGCGCCCGTGTCGGGAATGCGCAGGTTGAACAGCGCGGCGACCACGTAGATCGCCATGATGATCGCCATCGCGGCTTCGGCGGGCGTGCCGATCCAGGCGGGCGTGTGCGCGATCACGTGCGCTGCGATGTGCGGGCTGATCAGCGCGCCGCCGAGCACGGTGCCGAGGATGATCGAGCTGACGGTCGTGCCTTCGATCCAGCCGTTCGCGGCGACCAGCCGGTCGGCCGGCAGCAGCTCGGTGAGAATCCCGTACTTGGCGGGCGAGTAGGCCGCCGCGCCGAAGCCGACGATCCCGTACGCGATCAGCGGGTGGGCGCCGAATAGCATGACCATGCAGCCGACCACCTTGATCGAGTTGGTGATGAACATCACGCGGCCCTTCGGGCGCGAATCCGCGAAGGCACCGACATACGCCGCCAACACCACATACGACAACACGAAGAACAGCTTCAGCAGCGGTGTCATCCAGTTGGGGGCGTGGAGGTCTTTCAGCAGGGCGATGGCGGCGATGAGGAGCGCATTGTCGGCCAACGACGAGAAAAACTGCGCGGCCATGATGGTGTAAAAACCTTTTTTCATCTGATGCGATGCTTTCGTCGCTGCGGCAGGGCCGCGTAGGCCGCCTGATATGCGATCGGCTTATTCCGTTCGAAATGGGTTGTGCGCACGGCTTTATAACATGAAAATACGCGAATTCGGACTAGCAAGATTCCCCGATCGTTCCGCAAATTGTCGGCTTCGGTGCTCAAAAGGCGCGGTAAGCTGATGATTCGCAAGCGTCTTTACGTAAATTTCCCATGCCGCGCCCGATCTCCGCCACCATCCATACCGCCGCTCTCGCGAACAATCTCTCCGTCGTCCGCCGCTTTGCCGGCCCGTCCAAGGTCTGGACGGTCGTCAAGGCCAACGCGTACGGCCACGGTCTCGCCCGCGCGTTTCCGGGCCTGCGCGGCACCGACGGCTTCGGCCTGCTCGACCTCGACGAGGCCGTGAAGCTGCGCGAGCTCGGCTGGGCCGGCCCGATCCTGCTGCTCGAAGGCTTCTTCCGCTCGACCGACATCGACGTGATCGACCGCTACAGCCTGACGACGACCGTCCACAACGACGAGCAGATGCGGATGCTGGAAACGGCGCGGCTGTCGAAGCCCGTCAACGTGCAGCTCAAGATGAACAGCGGGATGAACCGGCTCGGTTACGCGCCGGAGAAGTACCGTGCCGCGTGGGAGCGCGCCCGCGCGTGCCCCGGCATCGGTCAGATCACGTTGATGACCCATTTTTCGGACGCGGACAACGAGCGCGGCGTCGCCGAGCAGCTCGCGACCTTCGAGCGTGGCGCGGAAAACATCGCCGGCGCGCGCAGTCTCGCGAATTCGGCGGCCGTGCTGTGGCATCCGGACACGCACTTCGACTGGGTGCGGCCGGGGATCGTGCTGTATGGGGCGTCGCCGTCCGGGCTGTCGTCCGATATCGCCGACACGGGGCTGAAGCCCGCGATGACGCTCGCGTCCGAGCTGATCGCGGTGCAGACGATCGCGAAGGGCCAGGCGATCGGCTATGGCTCGACGTTCTCCGCGCAGGCGCAGATGCGGATCGGCGTCGTCGCGTGCGGCTACGCGGACGGCTATCCGCGCGTCGCGCCGGAAGGCACGCCCGTGATCGTCGACGGCATCCGCACGCGGATCGTCGGTCGCGTGTCGATGGACATGATCACCGTCGATCTGACGCCGTGTCCGCAGGCCGGCGTCGGCGCTCGTGTCGAGCTGTGGGGCAATGCGCTGCCGATCGACGACGTCGCGCGTCATTGCGGCACGATCGGCTACGAGCTGATGTGCGCGGTCGCCGCGCGCGTGCCGGTGCGAGCGGAATAAGGGCGTCGCGCGTGGCCAAACAGAAAACGATTTACGTCTGCAGCGAGTGCGGCGGACAGACCCCCAAGTGGCAGGGCCAGTGCCCGTCGTGCCAGGCATGGAACACCCTCGTCGAATCGGTCGCCGAGTCGCCGGCGGCCCATCGTTTCCAGTCGCTCGCGAAGCGGGCGCCGGTGCAGCGTCTCGCCGACATCGAGGCCGCCGACGTGCCGCGCTTCTCGACCGGCATCGGCGAATTCGACCGCGTGCTGGGCGGCGGGCTGGTTCCCGGCGGCGTCGTGCTGATCGGCGGCGATCCGGGCATCGGCAAGTCGACGTTGCTGCTGCAGTCGCTCGCGGATATCGCGAACGAGCGGCGCGCTCTATATATCAGCGGCGAGGAATCGGCCGCGCAGATCGCGTTGCGCGCGCAACGGCTCGCGCTGCTCGACGGCGGCGCGCCGGCGGCCGAACTGAAGCTGCTCGCCGAGATTCAGCTCGAGAAGATCCAGGCCGCGATCGACGCGGAGCGGCCGGACGTGGCCGTCATCGACTCGATTCAGACTGTCTACTCGGACGCGCTCACGTCGGCGCCCGGCTCGGTCGCGCAGGTGCGCGAATGCGCGGCGCAGCTCACGCGCATCGCAAAACAGTCGGGCACCGCGATCATCATGGTCGGGCACGTGACGAAAGAAGGCAACCTGGCCGGCCCGCGCGTGCTCGAGCACATCGTCGACACGGTGCTGTATTTCGAGGGCGACACGCATTCGTCGTTCCGGCTCGTGCGTGCGTTCAAGAACCGCTTCGGCGCGGTCAACGAACTCGGCGTGTTCGCGATGACCGAGCGCGGGCTGCGCGGCGTAGCCAACCCGTCCGCGCTGTTCCTGTCGCAGCACGAGCAGGTCGTGCCCGGTTCGTGCGTGCTCGTCACGCAGGAAGGCACGCGCCCGCTGCTCGTCGAAATCCAGGCGCTCGTCGATACGGCGCACGTGCCGAACCCGCGCCGGCTCGCGGTCGGCCTCGAGCAAAACCGGCTCGCGATGCTGCTCGCGGTGCTGCACCGGCACGCGGGCATCGCGTGCTTCGACCAGGACGTGTTCCTGAATGCGGTGGGCGGCGTGAAGATCACCGAACCGGCCGCCGACCTCGCGGTGCTGCTCGCGATTCACTCGTCGATGCGCAACAAGGCGCTGCCGAAAGGGCTCATCGTATTCGGCGAGGTGGGATTGGCGGGCGAGATCCGGCCGTCCCCGCGCGGGCAGGAGCGGCTGCGCGAAGCGGCGAAGCTCGGCTTCACGTCCGCGCTGATTCCGAAGGCGAATGCGCCGAAACAGCCGATCGAAGGGCTGAACGTGATGGCCGTCGAGCGGCTCGAGCAGGCGATCGACCGCGTGCGCGATCTTGAATGAGCGGCCCGGCCCGCGCTCGGGCCGGGCGTCGACGGACGATCTGTCGCGTAATTCGCTGTAAAGAATATGTAGGCGACTGTAACCCGCCGGACATCGCTTTTCCCTATCCTTTTCCGGATCGTCGAACCGCGTAATGCGAAGGGAACCTATGTTGAAATCGTACGGGGAAGCGCCTGGCGGACGCCTTTACAACTTGCGCGGCTGCCGCGTGTCGGAGCCGATTCGCCAGCCGTGGGGCGGCGGATGCCGGATCGTCGAATGGATCGACGAAGAAGGGCGCCTCGCGCGCAAGGTCGTGTCCGAGGATGTGACGGAAGCGGAAGTCGCCGCGGCGATCCGCCGGCCGACCAAAGGGCGCCGATACCTGATGGGCGACGACGAGCAGATGCCGCGCGACACGCTGCCGCGCCGCTGAGCGGATGGCGCGGCGGGCCGACGCAGCCCTGTCGAACGCAACAATGACGATGAGGCCGGGCCTGGGTGCTCGGCCTCGTCGTTTCCGCGGCCGGGCGGGTTCGTGGGGCGTTGACGCCCCGACGTGACACGCCGCCGATGATGCCGTTGACGCGATCATCGGCTGACGGCCCCGGCGGCCGCGGTCAGCCGATCTGCTCGAGTTCTTCCTGCACGGCAAGCCAGTCCGCCTCGACCGTCTCGAGCCGGGTATTGACCTCGCCGAGCTTGCGGATCGCGTCGGTCAGTTCCGTCTTGCGCGCGGCCTCGTAGCTCGCCGGATCGGCGACGAACGCGTCGAGGCGCGCCTTCTCCGCGTGCAGCGTTTCCATTTCCCTTTCGAGCTTCGTGATGCGGTTCTGCAGCGGCTTCTTCAACTGCGACAGCCGCTGGCGTTCCTCGGCCGCCTGGCGTTTCTGATCCTTGCGGTTGACGCCCGCATCGGCGCCCGCGGCTGCCGCGCTGTCGGCCTTCGCGGCCGCGCGCTGCTCGGCCGCATGCTGCAGCAGCCAGTCGCGGTAGTCGTCGAGATCGCCGTCGAACGGCTGCAGCCGGTGCTTCGCGACCAGCATGAACTGGTCGGTCGTCGCGCGCAGCAGGTGACGATCGTGCGACACGAGGATCAGCGTGCCCTCGAACTGCGCGAGCGCCATCGTCAGCGCGTGGCGCGTTTCGAGATCGAGGTGGTTCGTCGGTTCGTCGAGCAGCAGCAGGTTCGGCTTCTGCCAGATGATCAGTGCCAGTGCGAGGCGCGCTTTTTCGCCGCCCGAGAACGGCCCGACCGGACTGGTCGCCATGTCGCCCGAGAAATTGAAGCCGCCGAGGAAGTCGCGCAACTCCTGCTCGCGCGTATCGGGCGCGAGCCGCGCCAGGTGCGCGAGCGGCGAATCGTCTTCGCGCAGCGTTTCGAGCTGGTGCTGCGCGAAATAGCCGATCGTCAGGCCCTTGCCGTCGCGGACGTGCCCGGACAGCGGCGCGAGCGTGCCGGCCAGCGTCTTGATCAGCGTCGACTTGCCCTGGCCGTTCGCGCCCAACAGGCCGATGCGCTGGCCGTTCTGGATCGACAGCGCGACGCGCTCGACGATCGGGATGTCCGCTCCGTCATCGGTGTGGTAGCCGCAACGGACGTCTTCCATCACCATCATCGGGTTCGGTGCGGCATCGGGCGTGCGGAATTCGAACGTGAACGGCGACGCGATGTGCGCGGGCGCGATCAACTCCATCTTCTCCAGCGCCTTCATCCGGCTTTGCGCCTGCTTGGCCTTGGTCGCCTTGGCCTTGAAGCGGTCGACGAAGCTCTGCAGGTGCTCGATCGTCTTCTGCTGCTTTTCGTATGCGTTTTGCTGCAGCGCCAGTTGCTGCGCGCGCAGCACTTCGAACTGCGAGTAGTTGCCGCCGTAGCGCTTCACCTGGCGGTTTTCCAGATGCAGCGTGACGTTGCAGATCGAATCGAGGAATTCGCGGTCGTGCGAGATCACGACGAGCGTGCCGGGGTAGCGGTGCAGCCAATCCTCGAGCCACACGATCGCATCGAGGTCGAGGTGGTTCGTCGGCTCGTCGAGCAGCAGCAGGTCGGAGCGGCACATCAGCGCCTGCGCGAGGTTCAGCCGCATGCGCCAGCCGCCGGAGAAGCTCGCGACGGATTCGCGCGTTTGCGCGAGCGTGAAGCCGAGGCCGAGCAGCAGCGCTTCGGCGCGGGCCGGCGCGGTGTAGCCGTCGGCATCGGCGAACGCCGCGTGCGCGTCGGCTTCGGCGGCGCCGTCATGCGCGGCCGACGCGGCGGCGATGCGGGCCTCGATCTCGCGCAGCGCGGCATCGCCGTCGAGCGTGTAGTCGAGCGCCGAGCGGTCGACCGCGGGCGTTTCCTGCGACACGTGGGCGATCCGCCACGACGGCGGCATCGAGAAATCGCCTCCGTCGGAATGCAGCTCGCCGCGCAGGACGGAAAACAGCGTCGACTTGCCGGCGCCGTTCGCGCCGATCAGGCCGGCTTTCTCGCCGGGATTGAGCACGAACGAGGTCGACTCGAACAGCGGCTTGGTGCCGCGCGCAAGGCTGAACTGATTGAAACGGATCACGGCGGAAATGACTGGCCAAAACCGCTATTCTAGACCGCGCGCCGGTCGCGCCGGGCATCGGCCGTTCGGCGGATGCCGCAACGGCGCAATTTCGCCTAGACTCCACGTCGATCCGGTTTCGTAAAGGAGTGCCCGATGTCCACCCTGTATTCATTCAGCGCAGAGACGCTCGCCGGTGCGCCGGTATCGCTCGATGCGTATCGCGGCAAGGTGCTGCTGATCGTCAATACCGCGAGCGAGTGCGGTTTCACGCCGCAGTACGCGGGTCTGCAGAAGCTGTACGACCAGTACTCGGCGCGCGGCTTCTTCGTGCTCGGCTTCCCGTGCAACCAGTTCGGCAAGCAGGAGCCGGGCGACGCCGCGCAGATCGGCGCGTTCTGCGAGCGCAACTACGGCGTCACCTTCCCGATGTTCGCGAAGATCGACGTGAAGGGCGACCATGCGCATCCGCTGTATCGCTACCTGACCGACGAGGCGCCCGGCATTCTCGGCCTCAAGGCGATCAAGTGGAATTTCACGAAATTCCTGATCGACCGCGAAGGGTGCATCGTCAAGCGCTACGCGCCGTCCACCAAGCCTGAGGAAATCGCCGCGGACATCGACAAGCTGCTGTGACGGCGCCGCGCGGCGTGTGTCGCGCCGGTGCGGATCGCGCGGGCGCGGCGGTCGTCAGGGCCGTTACAGGATCGGCGCGAACAGCCGCGCGACGTGCATCGCGATGCGCCGCCACGCGGGCGACTGCCGGTATTCGTCCGCATCGACCTCGTACGCCTGCGCGAAGTCGGCATCGAGCATCGTCTCGACTTCGTCGGCGAACGCCGGGTCGACGGTCAGCACCATCACCTCGAAATTGAGGCGGAACGAGCGGTTGTCGAGATTCGCGCTGCCGATCGCCGCCGCGACGCGGTCGATCAGCACGACCTTCTGGTGCAGGAAGCCGGGCCGGTAGCGGAACACCTTCACGCCCGCATCGATGAGGTCGCGCGCGTAAAGCTTGGACGCCTCGAACACGACGTAGTGGTCGCGCCGGCTCGGGATCAGGATGCGTACGTCGACGCCGCGCATCACGGCGAGCTTCAGCGCGCAGAGCACGGCTTCGTCGGGAACGAGGTACGGCGTGGTGATCCAGACCCGCTCGCGGGCCGCATTGATCGATTCGACGAAGAACAGCGAGCCGGTTTCCTGCTTGTCGGCCGGCCCCATCGGCACCGCGAGGCAATGCATGCCGTCGCCGGGTTGCGCGGGCGGCGGCAGCGCGATGGGCGGCAGCTTCTGCGTCGCCCAATGCCAGTCTTCGGCGAACACGTACTGGATGCTCGCCACCACGGGGCCGCGTATCTCGATGTGGGTATCGCGCCATGGCGACAGGCGCGGGTTCGCGCCGAGATATTCGACGCCGACGTTGTGGCCGCCGACGAACGCGCGATTGCCGTCGACGACGACGATCTTGCGATGGTTGCGGAAGTTCAGCTGGAAGCGGTTGACGAATTTCCGGTTGGTCGCGAACGGATGGACCTCGACGCCGCCCCGGCGCAATGCGTCGACGTAGCCGTGCGGCAGGTCGAAGCTGCCGATGCTGTCATACAGCAGGCAGCAGCGTACGCCGGCGGCCGCGCGCGCGAGCAGCGCGTCGCGCAGCATCCGGCCGAGCGCATCGTCGCGCACGATGAAGAACTGGACGAGTACGTAGTCGCGCGCGGCGTCGATCGCCGACAGGATGGCCGAGAACGTCGCGTCGCCGTTCACGAGCGTGCGCACCGAATTGCCGCCGAGGAACGGCATGCCGCCGAGCCGCGTGAGCGCGAGCACGGCGGCCTGGCCCAGCGCGTCGGCGGCCGGCCCGTCGGTCGCGTCGGTGGTGCGCCACGGCGAGCGCGGTGTGTGCGTGCGCAACATTTCCAGCTCGTGGCGGCGGGCGTCGACGTAGCCGGAGAATTTGCTGCGGCCGAGGAACAGGTACGGAACGAGCGTCAGGTACGGCATGGCCGTGAGCGAGACGGCCCACGCGATCGCGCCTTGCGACGTGCGCGTGTTCATGATTGCGTGGCACGCCGCGACGATTCCGAGCACGTGGACGGTCAGGATCAGGGTGCCGAGATGTAGCCAGTCGAGGGTCATGGGCGCGTAAAGGACTCCCGAAGGGACTCCCGAGGTCGTGCAGCCGGGCGGCCGCCTACGCGCATCTTACCCAACCGTGCGGCGCAACGGTGCGCCGCACGGCGGGCGAGACGGAAACGCTCAGGCCTTGCGCGGCAGGTCCGACGCCTGGATCAGGAACACGGCGTCGTCGCCCGCGCTGGTGGGCAGCCACGTGAGTTCGAGGCCGCCGAACGCCGCTTCGACGTGCTCGCGCTCGTTGCCGATCTCGACGACGAGCACGCCGTCGTCATGCAGCCAGCGGTGCGCGTCGGCGACGATGCGTCGCACGATGTCCATCCCGTCGTCGCCGCCGGCGAGCGCCATTTCCGGCTCGTGCCGGTATTCGGGCGGCAGCGCGGCCATCGACGCGGCGTTCACGTACGGCGGATTCGTCAGGATCACGTCGTAGCGCGAGTCGGGATCGGTGCGGAACGCGGGCAGCGGCGCGTAGAGGTCGCCGCGGTGCAGCCCGATGCGGTCTTCGAGGCCGTAGTCGCGCACGTTGATTTCCGCGACTTCTAGCGCCTTGTCCGACAGGTCGACCGCGTCGATCTCGGCGTTCGGGAACGCGCTCGCCGCGAGGATCGCGAGGCAGCCGGAGCCGGTGCACAGTTCGAGCACCGCGCCGACCTGCTCGGGATCGGCGACATACGGCTGCAGCCCGTCGTCGAGCAGTTCGCCGATGAACGAGCGCGGCACGATCACGCGTTCGTCGACGTAGAAGCGGTGGCCGTGCATCCACGCTTCATGCGTGAGGTAGGCGGCCGGCACGCGATCGGTCGCGCGTCGTTCGATCACCGCGAGCACGGCCGCGATTTCGTCGGGCAGCAGGCGCGCGTCGAGGAACGGCTCGAGCGTGTCGAGCGGCAGGTCGAGCGTATGCAGCACGAGGTAGGCCGCTTCGTCGTACGCGTTGTCGGAACCGTGGCCGAACGCGAGCTTCGCTTTCGAGAAGCGCGTGACCGCATAGCGCAGCAGGTCGCGGATTGTGGCAAAAGGTGTCGTCATGCGAGGCTCCGTCAGGCGATCAGTTGTTCGAGCACGCGTCGGTACACGTTCTTCAGCGGGTCGACGAAGCGCACCTCGATGTGCTCGTCGATCTTGTGGATACTGCCGTTCGGCGGGCCGAACTCGATCACCTGCGGGCAGATGCGCGCGATGAAGCGTCCGTCCGACGTGCCGCCCGTCGTCGACAGCTCGGTCGTGATGCCGGTCTCGGCGCGGATCGCGTTTTCCAGCGCGCCCGACAGTTCGCCGCGCGGCGTGAGGAACGGCAGGCCGCTCACCGACCACTTCAGCGTGTATTCGAGGCCATGCTTGTCGAGGATCGCGTGCACGCGGGCCTGCAGGCCTTCGACCGTGCTCGCGGTCGAGAAGCGGAAGTTGAACAGCAGGTCGGCGTGGCCGGGGATCACGTTGGTCGCGCCGGTGCCGGCGTGCAGGTTCGACACCTGCCAGGTGGTCGGCGGGAAGTATTCGTTGCCTTCGTCCCACTGTTCGGCCGCGAGCTCGGCGAGCGCCGGCGCGAGCAGGTGGATCGGGTTCTTCGCGAGGTGCGGATACGCGATGTGGCCTTGCACGCCCTTGACGACGAGTTCGCCGGACATCGATCCGCGGCGGCCGTTCTTGACGACGTCGCCGAGCTCGGCGCTCGACGTCGGCTCGCCGACGATGCAGTAGTCGAGCCGCTCGCCGCGTTCCTGCAGCAGTTCGACGACCTTCACGGTGCCGTCGGTGGCCGGGCCTTCCTCGTCGCTCGTGATCAGGAACGCGATCGCGCCGCGGTGGCCGGGATGGGCCGCGACGAATTCCTCGGACGCGACGACGAACGCCGCGAGCGACGTCTTCATGTCGGCCGCGCCGCGGCCGTACAGCTTGCCGTCGCGATGGGCGGGGATGAACGGCGGCGAGGTCCACTGTTCGAGCGGGCCGGTCGGCACGACGTCGGTGTGGCCCGCGAACGCGAGCAGCTTGCCCTCGCGGCCGTCGGCGCCGCGCTTGACGGCCCACAGGTTGGTCACGCCGTGCGACGCGATGGTCTCGCATTCGAAGCCGAGCGCGGCGAGGCGCTCGGTCATGATCTGCTGGCAGTGCTGGTCGTCGGGCGTCACGGACGCGCGTGCGATTAGTTGTTCGGTAAGGGCTAGGGTGGCGGACATGGTTCGGACCACTTTCGATAAAAAATGCCGGCACGGTGGCCGGCAGCGACAGGGCGTCGGGCGGCGCCCGCGGGCGCCGGGGCGGCTCTATGCGGCAAACAGCGCCGCGTATTGATCGGCCACGAAGCCGAGCGATTTCACGCGGCCGTTGACGACGAGCACGGGGCGCTTGATGACCGACGGCTTGTGGATCATCAGCGCGACCGCGCCGGTCTTGGTTTCGGCGGCCGCCTTCATCGCGTCGTCCAGGCCGCGCCACGTGGTGCCGCGCTTGTTCACGAGCGCGTCGAGCGACACGTCCTTCAGCCAGTCTTCGATCAGCGGCGCGCTGACGCCGAGCTTCTTGAAATCGTGGAACTCGAATTCGACGCCGTGATCGTCGAGCCACACACGGGCCTTCTTCACGGTGTCGCAGTTCGGAATGCCGTAGACGACCACGGTGTGCGGCTTCGCCATCAGTCGCCTCGCAGCAGTTCGTTCAGGCCGACCTTCGCACGCGTCTTCGCGTCGACCTTCTTCACGATCACCGCGCAGTACAGGCTGTGCGAGCCGTCCTTCGACGGCAGGTTGCCGGCGACGACGACCGAGCCGGCCGGGATGCGGCCGTAGCTGACTTCGCCCGTCTCGCGGTCGTAGATCTTCGTGCTCTGGCCGAGGTACACGCCCATCGAGATCACCGAGTTCTCCTCGACGATCACGCCTTCGACGACTTCCGAGCGCGCGCCGATGAAGCAGTTGTCCTCGATGATGACCGGGTTCGCCTGCAGCGGCTCGAGCACGCCGCCGATACCGACGCCGCCCGACAGGTGCACGTTCTTGCCGATCTGCGCGCACGAACCGACCGTCGCCCACGTGTCGACCATCGTGCCTTCGTCGACGTACGCGCCGATGTTGGTGTACGACGGCATCAGCACGACGTTCTTCGCGATGAACGAGCCGCGGCGCGCGATGGCCGGCGGGACGACGCGGAAGCCGCCCGCGGCGAAATCTTCGGCCGTGTAGTTCGCGAACTTCGACGGCACCTTGTCGTAGAACTGCGAGTAGCCGCCGGCCGGCATCGGCGCGTTGTCCTCCAGGCGGAACGACAGCAGCACGGCCTTCTTCAGCCACTGGTGCACGGTCCAGTTGCCGTCGATTTTCTCGGCGACGCGCAGTGCGCCTTTGTCGAGCTGCTCGATCGCGTGAGCGACGGCTTCGCGGACGTCGGCGGGCGCGGCCTTCGGCGACAGCTCGGCGCGGTTTTCCCAGGCGGTATCGATGATTTGCTGAAGTTGTTGCGACATGTTCGTTTTCGCAGGAGATGGATGGAATTGATCGGGATGGACGATTACCGCGCGAGAGAGCGGCAGAAATCGACGATGCGTTGCGCGCCCTCGACGCATTCGGGGGTGCCCGCGACGAGCGCGATCCGGATGAAATCGCGGCCCGGGTTCGTGCCGTGCGCATCGCGCGCGAGGTACGAGCCGGGCAGAACCGTCACATTATAGTCGGCGTACAGGCGGCGGGCGAACTCGGTGTCCGACAGGCCGGTGCGCGACACGTTGGCCCACAGGTAGAACGCGGCGTCGGGCAGCTTCACGTCGATCACGTCGGCGAGCATCGGCGTGACCGTATTGAACTTCTGGAGGTACAGCGCGCGATTCTCGCGCACGTGCGCCTCGTCGTTCCACGCGGCGATGCTCGCGTGCTGCCAGACCGGCGACAGCGCGGCGCCGTGGTACGTGCGGTACAGCAGGAATTTCTTCAGCAGCGCGGCGTCGCCGGCGACGAAGCCCGAGCGCATGCCCGGCACGTTCGAGCGCTTCGACAGGCTCGACAGCATCACGAGCCGCTCGAAGCCGCGGCCGAGGCGATGCGCGGCCTCGAGGCCGCCGAGCGGCGGCGCCGCTTCGTCGAAATAGATTTCCGAATAGCACTCGTCGGACGCGATCACGAAACCGTGGCGGTCCGACAGCGCGAACAGCTCGCGCCAGTCGTCGAGCGTCAGCACGGCGCCCGTCGGGTTGCCGGGCGAGCATACGTACAGCAGCTGCGTGCGCGCCCACACGTCATCGGGCACGGCCGCGTAGTCGCACGCGAAGTTGCGCGCCGGGTCGCTGTTCGCGAAATAGGGTTCGGCACCGGCCAGGAGCGCCGCGCCTTCGTAAATTTGATAGAAAGGATTCGGACAGAGTACGATCGCCTTCTCGCCCTGCGCGGACGGCCGTGCATCGATCACGGTCTGCGCGAGCGAGAACAGCGCCTCGCGCGAGCCCGACACCGGCAGCACCTGGGTGGCCGGATCGATCGCCGGCAGCCCGTAGCGGCGCTCGATCCAGTGCGCGATCGACGTGCGCAGCGCGTCCGAGCCGGCCGTGGCCGGGTACGACGCGAGGCCGTCGAGCGCGGCCACCACGGCCTCGCGGATCAGCGCCGGCGTCGCATGTTTGGGCTCGCCGATGCCGAAGCTGATCGGTTTGAGGTCGCCGGAAGGCGTCACGTCCTTGAACAGGGCGCGCAGCTTTTCGAAGGGATAGGGCTGGAGCGAGTCGAGTCGAGGGTTCACGGGCGAAGCGGCCATCGCGGCCGGTTGGAGCGAAAGAAGCGGCGGGCGCGCCGCGCGGCTGCGAACGGGCGCGTCGGGCGCGCGGGTCGCAGCGGACGATTATAGCGTGACGGAATGCGGTCACGGCCTGCCGGAGCGGCGGCCGGGCCGGTCGAATAAAGGGTATCGAACCAAATGAACAACGCGGTACGCGGCAGCCTGCCGACGCTGGCCATCCTGATCGGCGCGTCGGTGTGGGGCCTGATCTGGTATCCGCTGCGGATCCTCGCGTCGCTCGGCGTGACGGGCACGCTCGCGAGCGCGCTGACGAGCCTCGTCGCGTTCCTGTTCGTGATCGTCGCGCGGCACCGCACGATCGCGACGCTGCGCTGGCACTGGGTGCTGCCGGGCATCGCGGTGACGGCCGGCGTGACGAACCTCGGGTTCGTATGGGGCACGATCCACGGCGAGGTGCTGCGCGTGATGCTGCTGTTCTACCTGACGCCGGCCTGGACCGCGATCTACGCGCACTTCCTGCTGCGCGAACGGCTGACCTGGGCCGGCGCGGGGCTCGCTGCGCTGTCGATCGGCGGCGCGATGCTGATGCTGTGGTCGCCGACGCTCGGCTTGCCGCTGCCGGCCAACCCGGCCGAATGGGCGGGCCTCGCGGCCGGGCTGAGCTTCGCGATGAGCAACGTGCTGGTGATCAAGGCGAGCCGCGAGCTGCCCGACATGCGCGCCGAAATGCGCACCGCGACGCTGTTCGGCGGCGCGGCCGTGTTCGGCGCGATCGCGTCGCTGTTCGAAGGGCTGCCGGCCGCGCCGGCGAGCCCTCAGCTGGGCGTGGCCGCGCTGATCATCGCGGCGATCGGCGTGACGATGGCGTCGAACAACCTACTCGTCCAGTACGGCCTCGCGCGCGTGCCGGCGAACCGCGCGTCGATCATCATGCTGTTCGAGATCGTGATCACCGCGCTGTCGGCGTGGGTGTTCGCGAACGAGCTGCCGAGCGCGCGCGAGTGGGCGGGCGGCGCGTGCATCGTACTCGCGACGCTGCTGTCGAGCCGGGTCCATCGTGCCGCGCCGGCACCGGACAAACCCGGCGACGGTCGGGACGGCGCACGCGCGATGGTATGATGGAAGCCGTTTGCGGGGCCCAACGCTGGATGCGCGCGGCCCCGTTTTTGAATTCCGGGGCGCGTGGCGCGCAGGGGCTCTCCGGCCCCGCGCCGTGCGGCCCCGTCCGTTTCACACCTTCTTCACATCCGATACCGCCGTGCGTCTGAGCTCGATCAAACTCGCTGGCTTCAAATCCTTCGTCGATCCCACGCATTTCCAGGTTCCGGGCCAGCTTGTCGGCGTGGTCGGCCCGAACGGATGCGGCAAGTCCAACATCATCGATGCCGTGCGCTGGGTGCTCGGCGAGTCGCGCGCGTCCGAGTTGCGCGGCGAATCGATGCAGGACGTGATCTTCAACGGTTCGACCGCCCGCAAGCCCGGCAGCCGGGCCAGCGTCGAACTGATCTTCGACAACTCCGACGGCCGCGCGGCCGGGCAGTGGGGCCAGTACGGCGAAATCGCCGTCAAGCGCGTGCTGACGCGCGACGGCACGTCGAGCTACTACATCAACAACCTGCCGGCGCGCCGCCGCGACATCCAGGACATCTTCCTCGGCACGGGCCTCGGGCCGCGTGCGTACGCGATCATCGGGCAGGGCATGATCGCGCGGATCATCGAGGCGAAGCCGGAAGAGCTGCGCGTGTTCCTCGAGGAAGCCGCCGGCGTGTCGAAGTACAAGGAACGCCGCCGCGAGACCGAGAACCGCCTGCACGACACGCGCGAGAACCTGACGCGCGTCGAGGACATCGTGCGCGAACTCGGCGCGAATCTCGAGAAGCTCGAGTCGCAGGCCGTGGTCGCGACCAAGTACAAGGAACTCGTCGCCGACGGCGAGGAGAAGCAGCGCCTGCTGTGGCTGCTGCGCAAGAACGAGGCCGCCGGCGAGCAGCAGAAGCAGCAGCGTGCGATCGAACAGGCGCAGATCGACCTCGAGGCGCAGACGGCGAAGCTGCGCGAAGTCGAGGCGCAGCTCGAGACGCTGCGCGTCGCGCACTACTCGGCCAGCGACGCGATGCAGGGCGCGCAGGGCGCGCTCTACGAGGCGAACGCCGAGGTGAGCCGTCTCGAAGCCGAGATCAAGTTCATCGTCGAATCGCGCAATCGCGTGCAGGCGCAGATCGCCGCGCTGAACGCGCAGCGCGAGCAGTGGCGCGCGCAGGCCGAGAAGTCGCAGGACGAGCTCGAGGAAGCCGAAGAGGCGCGCGCGATGGCCGACGAGAAGGCCGCGCTCGCCGAGGACAACGCGGCCGCGAAGCACGATGCGCTGCCGGCGCTCGAAGCGAAGTGGCGCGACGCACAGGCGCAGCTCAACGACGAGCGCGCGCGGATCGCGCAGACCGAGCAGTCGCTGAAGCTCGAAGCCGCGCACCAGCGCAACGCCGACCAGCAGCTCCAGCAGCTTCAGCAGCGCCACGAGCGCCTGAAGAGCGAGGCGGGCGGGCTCGATGCGCCGGACGAAACGCAGCTCGAAGAGTTGCGCATGCAGCTGGCCGAGCAGGAAGAGATCCTCGCGGAAGCGCAGGCGCGCCTTGCCGACGCACAGGAAACGGTGCCGCGTCTCGACGGCGAACGCCGCGCCGCGCAGGAGCGCGTGCAGGCCGAAGCCGCGCAGATCCACCAGCTGGAGGCGCGCCTCGCCGCGCTGAAGCAGCTGCAGGAAAACGTGCAGACCGAAGGCAAGGTGCAGCCGTGGCTCGACAAGCACGAGCTCGGCGCGCTGCCGCGTCTGTGGAAGAAGCTGCATGTCGAGGCCGGCTGGGAAGCGGCGCTCGAGGCCGTGCTGCGCGAGCGTCTCGCCGCGCTCGAGGTATCGAATCTCGACTGGGTGAAGGCATTCGCGACCGATGCGCCGCCCGCGAAGCTCGCGTTCTATGCGCCGCCCGCGGCCGGCGAGCCGCCCGCCGCGGTGGCCGGGCTGCGGCCGGTGCTGTCGCTCGTGCGCATCGACGACGCGGGCATCCGCGCGGTGCTGAACGACTGGCTCGGGAACGTCTACGTCGCCGACGACGTCGCGCAGGCGCTCGCGACGCGCGCGCAACTGCCGGCAGGCGGCGCGTTCGTCGTCAAGGCCGGCCATATCGTCACGCGCGTCGGCGTGCAGCTGTACGCCGCCGATTCGGAGCAGGCCGGGATGCTGGCCCGCCAGCAGGAAATCGAAAACCTCGCGCGGCAGGTGCGTGCGCAGGCGCTGCTCGCCGACGAGGCGCGCACGGCCGCCGTGCGTGCCGAAGCCGCGCACACGCAGGCCACGCAGGCGCTCGGCGACGTGCGCGCGCAGGCCGAACGTGCGACGCAGCGCGTGCATGCGCTGCAGATGGACGTGCTGAAGCTCGCGCAGGCACACGAACGCTATACGCAGCGCAGCACGCAGATCCGCGAGGAACTCGAGGAAATCGGCGCGCAGATCGAAGAGCAGCGTGCGCTGCGCGCCGAGTCGGAAGCGAATTTCGAGCGCTTCGACGGCGAGCTCGCGGAACTGCAGGCGCGCTTTGAGGACAACCAGCTCGCCTTCGAGTCGCTCGACGAATCGCTGACGCAGGCGCGTCAGGAAGCGCGCGATCTCGAGCGCGGCGCGAACGACGCGCGCTTCGCCGCACGCAACGCGGTGACGCGGATCGACGAACTCAAGCGCACGATCCAGGTGGCGCACGAGCAGAGCGAGCGCGTCGCCGCGTCGCTGGAAGACGCGCGGGCCGAACTCGAGACGATCAACGAGCAGACCGCGCACACCGGCCTGCAGGACGCGCTCGAGATTCGCGCGGTGAAGGAAGAGGCGCTGCAGGCCGCGCGCATCGAGCTCGACGACCTGACCGCGAAGCTGCGCGCGTCGGACGAGCAGCGACTCGTCGCCGAGCGTTCGCTGCAGCCGCTGCGCGACCGCATCACCGAGCTGCAACTGAAGGAGCAGGCCGCGCGCCTGGCCGTCGAGCAGTTCGCCGAGCAGCTCGCGACGGCCGAGGTCGACGAGGCCGCGCTGAGCGAGAAGCTCACGCCGGATCTGAAGCCGTCGTACCTGCAGGGCGAAGTCACGCGCCTGAACAACGCGATCAATGCGCTCGGCCCGGTCAACATGGCCGCGCTCGACGAACTGAAGGCCGCGAGCGAGCGCAAGGTGTTCCTCGACGCGCAATCGGCCGACCTGATCGACGCGATCACGACGCTCGAGGACGCCATCCACAAGATCGACCAGGAAACCCGCACGCTGCTGCAGGGCACCTTCGACGAGGTCAACCGTCATTTCAGCGACCTGTTCCCGCGCCTGTTCGGCGGCGGCCAGGCGAAGCTGATCATGACGGGCGACGAGATTCTCGATGCCGGCGTGCAGGTGATGGCGCAGCCGCCCGGCAAGAAGAACGCGACGATTCACCTGCTGTCGGGCGGCGAGAAGGCGCTGACCGCGACCGCGCTGGTGTTTGCGATGTTCCAGCTGAACCCGGCGCCGTTCTGTCTGCTCGACGAGGTCGACGCGCCGCTGGACGACGCGAACACCGAGCGTTTCGCGAATCTCGTGCGCGCGATGTCCGACAAGACGCAGTTCCTGTTCATCTCGCACAACAAGATCGCGATGGAAATGGCGCAGCAGCTGATCGGCGTGACGATGCAGGAGCAGGGCGTGTCGCGGATCGTTGCGGTGGACATGGAAACCGCCGCGGGTTTTGCCCAGAATTGACGTTTGACGAAACCGGATCGCGTTCGCGCGGCGCATGGGCGCCCGTTCGCGGTCCCGACGAAAAAGAATTGCTGATGGAGCGTGCATGGACGAGTTGACACTCGGTTTGATCGGCGCGGGCGCCGTCGTGGTGGGCGGCGTCGTGGTCTACAACGCATGGCAGGGCGCGAAAGTGCGGCGCAGGATGCCGCGCCCGATGCCGGAGGAAGCGGCCGAGGCGATGAACCGCCCCGAGCGCGACGAAGAGTTGCCGTTCATCGAACCGGTGCGTCAGCCGGTGCGCCGCGAGCCCGCGGCACCGGTCGCGGCGACGACGACGGCCGCGGCCGAAGCCGCGCGCGTCGAGCCGACGTTCGGCGGGGGCGCCGGCGGCGCGGCACCGGCCGATACGCCGGCCGACCTGCAGGCCGAGGCGACGGGCGTCGACACGTCGTCGGAATCGACTGAACCGGCGGCCGGTGAAGAAGCCGTACCCGCCGCCGCACGCGAAGCGGCGGCCGAACCGGCCGAGCCGACCGAACCGGTGATGCCGGCCGCGACGACGATCTCGTCGACGCCGCCCGCGATCGTCGACCGCCGCATCGACTGCATCGTGCCGATCCGCCTCACCGGGCCGCTGCCGGGCGACAAGATCCTGCCGTTTGCGCAGCGGCTGCGCCGCGCGGGCAGCAAGCCCGTGCATATCGAAGGCAAGCCGGAAGGCGGCCAGTGGGAGCTGCTGCAGAACGGCGTGCGCTATGAAGAGCTGCGCGCGGCCGCGCAGCTCGCGAACCGCGGCGGCGCGCTGAACGAGCTCGAATTCTCCGAATTCGTGACGGGCGTCCAGCAGTTCGCCGACGCGATCGACGGCGCGCCGGAATTCCCGGACATGATGGAAACGGTCGCGATGGCGCGCGAGCTCGACGCGTTTGCCGCGCAGTGCGACGCACAGCTGTCGATCAACGTGATGTCGGACGGCGCGCCGTGGTCCGCGAACTACGTGCAGGCGGTCGCTTCCCAGGACGGGCTGCTGCTGTCGCGCGACGGCACGCGTTTCGTGAAGCTCGACGCGAAGCAGAACCCGGTGTTCATGCTGCAGTTCGGCGATACGAACTTCCTGCGCGACGACCTGACGTACAAGGGCGGCAACATGATCACGCTGGTGCTCGACGTGCCGGTGGCCGAAGAGGACATCCTGCCGTTCCGGCTGATGTGCGATTACGCGAAGTCGCTGTCCGAGCGGATCGGCGCACGCGTCGTCGACGATTCGCGCCGGCCGCTGCCGGAGTCGACACTGCTCGCGATCGAGCAGCAGCTGATGAAGCTGTATGCGAAGCTCGAGGAAGCCGGCATCCCGGCCGGTTCGCCGGTCACGCGCCGTCTCTTCAGCCAGTAACGCGACGGCGCGGACGGCGCTCGGCGGCGCCGTCGTTCGTCGCTGCGGCGCGCACCGTTTCGTGTGCGCTGCAGCATGTCATCGGGCCCGCATTGCGTGCCCCGCCGCGACGTCAAACTGAGATAATCGGGCATCCGATTTTTTCAGAACGAATCTGCCGCCAGCATGGCCCGAACCCAAGCCGAACCGCCAGCCAGCCAGCCCGACGCGCGCGCCGCGTGGCTGCGCGACCAACTCGAGCGGGCGAACTACGCCTATTACGTGCTCGACCAGCCGGATCTGCCCGACGCGGAATACGACCGGCTGTTCCGTGAGCTGCAGCAACTCGAAACCGACCATCCCGAACTCGTGACGCCCGATTCGCCGACGCAGCGCGTCGGTGGCGAAGCGGCCGGCGGCTTCACGCCAGTCGTCCACGATGCGCCGATGCTGTCGCTGAACAACGGCTTCGCCGACGAGGACGTCGTCGCGTTCGACAAGCGCGTCGCCGACGCGCTCGCCAAGACGACCGATCTCGCCGGCTCGGTGACGGAGCCCGTCGAATACGCGTGCGAACTGAAGTTCGACGGCCTCGCGATTTCGCTGCGCTACGAGCACGGCGTGTTCGTGCAGGCATCGACGCGCGGCGACGGGACGACGGGCGAGGACGTGACCGAGAACGTGCGCACGATCCGCTCGATTCCGCTCAAGCTGAAGGGCAAGCACGTGCCGGCCTTGCTCGACGTGCGCGGCGAGGTGCTGATGTTCAAGCGCGATTTCGCACGCCTGAACGAGCGCCAGCGCGCGGCCGAGCAGCGCGAATTCGCGAACCCGCGCAACGCGGCGGCCGGCAGCCTGCGCCAGCTCGACTCGAAGATCACCGCGCAGCGTCCGCTGTCGTTCTTCTCGTACGGAATCGGCGTGCTCGACGGCATGCCGATGCCCGACACGCACAGCGCGCTGCTCGACTGGTACGAGGCGTTCGGCCTGCCGGTGAACCGCGAGCGCGCGGTCGTGCACGGCGCCGAAGGCTTGCTCGATTTCTTCCGCAAGGTCGGCGAGAAGCGCGATTCGCTGCCGTACGACATCGACGGCGTCGTCTACAAGGTCAACCGGCGCGACGAGCAGGAGCGGCTCGGCTTCGTGTCGCGTGCGCCGCGCTTCGCGCTCGCGCACAAGTTTCCCGCGCAGGAAGCGCTGACGAAGCTCGTCGCGATCGACGTGCAGGTCGGCCGTACCGGCGCGATCACGCCGGTCGCGCGTCTCGAGCCGGTGTTCGTCGGCGGTGCGACCGTGACCAATGCGACGCTGCACAACGAGGACGAAGTGCGCCGCAAGGACATCCGGATCGGCGACACCGTGATCGTGCGCCGCGCGGGCGACGTGATTCCGGAAGTCGTCGGCGCGCTGCTCGACCGGCGCCCGGCGGATGCGGCCGAATTCGTGATGCCGACCGAATGTCCGGTGTGCGGCTCGAAGATCGAGCGCCTGCCGGACGAGGCGATCGCGCGCTGCACGGGCGGGCTGTTCTGCCCGGCGCAGCGCAAGCAGGCGCTGTGGCATTTCGCGCAGCGCCGCGCGCTCGACATCGACGGCCTCGGCGAGAAGATCATCGACCAGCTCGTCGAACTGAAACTGGTACGTACGCCGGCCGACCTGTTCAATCTCGGCTTCGCGACGCTGGCCGAACTCGACCGGTTCGCCGAGAAGTCCGCGCAGAATCTGCTCGATTCGCTCGAGAAGGCGAAGCATACGACGCTCGCGCGCTTCATCTACGGGCTCGGCATCCGTCATGTCGGCGAATCGACCGCGAAGGATCTCGCGAAGCATTTCGGCTCGCTGACGCCGATCATGGACGCGTCGATCGAGGAACTGCTCGAAGTCAACGACGTCGGGCCGATCGTCGCCGAATCGCTCCATCAGTTCTTCGCGGAGGAGCACAACCGGACCGTGATCGAGCAGTTGCGCGCGCCGGGCAAGGTCACGTGGCCGGAAGGGCCGCCCGCGCCGAAGGCGCCGCAGGGTGTGCTCGCGGGCAAGACCGTCGTGCTGACGGGCACGCTGCCGAATCTCACGCGCGATGCGGCGAAGGAGATGCTCGAAGCGGCGGGCGCCAAGGTGGCGGGTTCGGTATCGAAGAAGACGGATTACGTGGTCGCGGGCGCCGAAGCCGGCAGCAAGCTCGCGAAGGCCGAGGAACTCGGCATCCCCGTGCTGGACGAAGACGGTCTGCACCAACTCCTGGAGGGCAATACGCCATGATTCGCGAGATCCTGAAGATGGGCGATCCGCGCCTGCTCGAAGTCGCCCAACCGGTCGAGCGGTTCGATACCGCCGAGCTGCACGAGATCGTCGCGGACATGTTCGAGACGATGCACCACGCGAACGGCGCCGGGCTGGCCGCGCCGCAGATCGGCATCGGGCTGCAGATCATCATCTTCGGCTTCGGCAACAACAACCGCTACCCGGATGCGCCGCCGGTGCCCGAGACCGTGCTGATCAACCCGAAGATCGAGTACATGCCGCCGGAGATGGAAGAGGGCTGGGAAGGCTGCCTGTCGGTGCCGGGCATGCGTGGCGTCGTCAGCCGCTACGCGAAAGTGCGCTACAGCGGCTTCGACCAGTTCGGCGAGAAGATCGATCGTGTCGCCGAGGGGTTCCACGCGCGGGTGGTCCAGCACGAATACGATCACCTGATCGGCAAGCTGTATCCGATGCGGATTACCGACTTCACGCGCTTCGGCTTCACCGAGGTGTTGTTCCCGGGCCTCGATCCGGCCGACGACGACTGATCGGCCGCGCTCCCGTGGAAAAGAAAAAACCCGCGCAAGCGGGTTTTTTCATGGCGGGTGCACGTGACGTGCCCGAGGTCAGAACGTCTCGTCGGCGGACAGGTAGCGCCATTGGCCCTGCGGCAGCGCGCCGAGCATCACGCGGCCCATCCGCACACGCTTCAGGCCGATCACGTCGAGGCCGACCAGTTCACACATGCGGCGGATCTGGCGCTTCTTGCCTTCGCGCAGCACGAACCGCAACTGCTCGCCGTTCTGCCAGCTCACCAGCGCGGGCTTCAGCGCGACGCCGTCGAGCTCGAGGCCGTGGCGCAGCTTCGCGAGCGATTCCGCCGGGAAGTGCTGATCGATGTCGAGCAGTCGTTCGCCGAAGCGCACGCGCACCAGGTACTCCTTGTCGATGTCCGACTGCTCGCCGATCAGCTGCTTCGCGATCACGCCGTTCTGCGTCAGCACGAGCAGGCCGGTGGAGTCGATGTCGAGACGGCCGGCCGGTGCGAGCGCATGCAGGTGCTGCGGCGAGAAGCGCACCGGCGAATGATCGCCGCTCCAGCGGTTCGCGCGCGTGATCAGCACGGCCGCCGGCTCGTAGCCGTCTTCCGCCTGGCCCGACACGTAACCGACCGGCTTGTGCAGCAGGATCGTCACTTGCGCGGCCTGCGCGGCGCTCGCGCGCTCGTCGATCTCGATCTTCTGGTCGGCGCGCACCTTGGTGCCGAGCGTGTCGATGCGTTCGCCGTCGACGAGCACCCAGCCTTTTTCGATCCATTCGTCGGCTTCGCGGCGCGAGCACATGCCGAGTTCGGACATCCGTTTCGACAGGCGCATCAGGCCCGTTTCGTCGCCGTAGTCGACGTCGGCCGCCGCGCGCTTGACGGGTTGCGCGGTCTTCACCGCGCCGAACGAACGGCGCTCGCCGTCGCGCGCGGGCTGGGCCGGGCGGTCGCCGAAGCTGCGCTTCGCGCCTTCGCCGGTTGCCTTGTCGCGGTAGGACGGGCGCTTGCTGTCGTCACCGCCTGTCGCACGGCGCGGACGCGCATCGTCGTCGTTGCGGCGCGGCGGGCGATCGGACGGCGTGCTGCGGTCGCCGAAGCTGCGCTTCGCGCCTTCGCCGGCT
Organism: Burkholderia sp. BE12; assembly: GCF_002959955.1. Classification (NCBI taxonomy): domain Bacteria; kingdom Pseudomonadati; phylum Pseudomonadota; class Betaproteobacteria; order Burkholderiales; family Burkholderiaceae; genus Burkholderia; species Burkholderia sp. BE12. The sequence continues at coordinate 168,555 of NZ_PREY01000008.1, forward strand.
GTCTTGTCACGATAGGACGGACGCTTGCTGTCGTCACCACCTGCCGCAGGGCGCGGACGCGCATCGTCATCGCTGCGGCGCGGCGGGCGATCGGACGGCGTGCGGCGGTCGCCGAAGCTGCGCTTCGCACCTTCGCCGGTTGCCTTGTCGCGGTAGGACGGACGCTTGCTGTCATCACCACCTGCCGCACGGCGCGGACGCGCATCGTCATCGCTGCGGCGCGGCGGGCGATCCGACGGCGTACGACGGTCGCCGAAGGTGCGCTTCGCATCTTCGCCGGCTGCCTTGTCACGATAGGGCGGACGCTTGCTGTCATCACCACCTGCCGCACGGCGCGGACGCTTGCTGTCATCACCACCTGCCGCACGGCGCGGACGCGCATTGTCATCGCTGCGGCGCGGCGGGCGATCCGACGGCGTGCGGCGATCGCCGAAGCTGCGCTTCGCATCTTCGCCGGTTGCCTTGTCACGATAGGACGGACGCTTGCTGTCGTCACCACCTGCCGCACGACGCGGACGCGCATCGTCGTCGCTGCGTCGTGGCGGGCGATCCGACGGCGTACGACGATCGCCGAAGCTGCGCTTCGCGCCTTCGCCGGCTGTGTTGTCGCGGTAGGACGGACGCTTGCTGTCGTCACCACCTGCCGCACGACGCGGACGCGTATCGTCGTCGCTGCGGCGCGGCGGGCGATCGGACGACGTGCGACGGTCGCCGAAACTGCGCTTCGCACCTTCGCCGGCTGCGTTGTCGCGATACGGGGCTCGCGGGCCGCGTTCGGCACCGCCGTCACGCGGCGCACGCTTGGCCGGTGCGCGATCCGCACCCGGGCGCTCGGCGCCTGCGGCACCGCGCGGCTTGAACGGGCGGTCGCCGGCGGCTGCCGAAGACGCCTTCTTCGGGCGGGCCGGCTTGTCCCCGGCGGGCGGCGCGGCGGGGCGCACCGCCTTGCGGGCGACGAGGCTGCCGGAGCGGACGGGGGCGCGAGTCGGCGACGCCGGCTTCGGATTCTTGACGGTTAATTTGGTGCGCATAAACGCTGGGGATTCATTCAGACTGCGATCGCACGCAGCAATTCGGTTTCGAGCTGGATCTGCAGGCGGTTGTCGGACAGGCCGGCGCCCGCGAGCAGGAAGATGTCTTCGACGCGCTCGCCGAGCGTATTGATCCGCGCCGCATGGACGCCGATCCGATGTTCGGCGAGTACGCGCGCGATCGAATAGAGAAGGCCCGGCCGGTCGTTGGCGGACACGGACAGGATGTAGTACTGACCGCGCTCGTCGGCCCGCAGGTCGACGCGCGGCGTGATCGGAAACGTCCGGGACAGCCTCGACAGGCGGCCCTTCGACGGCTCCGGCAGCGGTGCGGTTTCGGCGAGCCGCGTCGCGAGTTGCTGTTCGACGAGATTCGCGATGTCGCGGTAGCGCACGTCGCGTTCGGTCTGCGTGACGATGAAGTTGTCGAGCGCATAGCCGTGCCGCGTCGTGCTGACGCGCGCATCGAGCACCGACAGCCCGTTGCGGTCGAAATACGCGCAGATGCCCGCGAACAGGTCGGGGCGGTCCTTCACGTACACGAGTACCTGCAGCGCGTCGCCGATCGGCGACGGCCGCGCGCGGACGATCGCGGTTTCGGCGTTCACGTGCCGGTACAGCACGCGCGTCTGCCACGCGATGTCGGCCGCGTCGTGACGCAGGAAGAAGCCGACGTCGAGCTGATCCCACAACGCGCGGTGCGCATCGTCGGGCACGGTTTCCAGGCGCAGCAGCGCGAGCGCCTGCTCCTGCCGCGACTTCAGCTCCGAATGCGCGTCGGGGTTCGCGCCGCCGAGCACCGCGAGCGTGATGCGGTAGAGATCCTCGAGCAGCTTGCCCTTCCACGTGTTCCACACCTTCGGGCTCGTGCCGCGGATATCGGCGACGGTCAGCAGGTAGAGCGCGGTGAGATACCGTTCGTTGCCGACGACCTCGGCGAAGCGCTTGATGACTTCGGGGTCGCTCGTGTCCTGTTTCTGCGCGACCTGGCTCATCGTCAGGTGATGCTGGACGAGCCACACGATCAGCGCCGCGTCGTCGCCGGCGATGCCGTGCTCGCGGCAGAAGCGCCGCGCGTCGGCCATTCCGAGCGTCGAGTGATCGCCGCCGCGGCCCTTCGCGATGTCGTGGAACAGCGCCGCGACATACAGCACCCACGGGCGCTCGAAGTTGCCGATCAGCTGGCTGCAGAACGGGTATTCGTGCGCATGCTCGGCCACCGCGAAGCGGCGGATGTTGCGCAGCACCATCAGGATGTGCTGGTCGACCGTATATACGTGATACAGGTCGTGCTGCATCTGCCCGACGATGCGGCGGAAATTCAGCAGATAGCGGCCGAGCACGCTCGTCTGGTTCATCAGCCGGAACGCGTGCGTGATCCCTTCGGGTTGCTGCAGGATCCGCATGAACGTGTCGCGGTTCTGCGGATCGCGGCGCCACGCGTTGTTCATGATTTCGCGCGAATTGTACAGCGCGCGCAGCGTGCGGGCGGACAGGCCCTTCACGCCGCGCGTCGTTTCGTACAGCAGGAACGCTTCGAGGATCGCGTCGGGATGGCGTTCGAACACGCCGTCGTCGACGATCTCGAGCATCCCCTGTTTCTCGACGAAGCGATCGGCCGACAGCACGCGCGTGATGCCGCTCGTCGCGGGGAAGAGCTGCGCCTCGATGTTCTGGATCAGGATCGTCGCGAGCTGCGTGACGGCTTTCGCTGCCCAGTAGTAGCGGCGCATCAGCTGCTCGCTCGCGCGCTTGGCCTGCGTGGGCTGGTAGCCGAAGCTTTCGGCGGCCTGCGTCTGCAGGTCGAACACGAGCATGTCCTGACGGCGTCCGGCGATCACGTGCAGCCGCGCGCGCAGCGTCTTCAGGAAGCCTTCGTTGCGGCGCAGCTCGCGCGCTTCGCGATCGGTGATGAGGCCGCGCGTGTCGAGTTCGCGCCAGCTGCTGCCGAAGCCGGCCGCGCGCGCGATCCACAGGATCGTCTGCAGGTCGCGCAGCCCGCCGGGGCTCTCCTTCACGTTCGGTTCGAGGCTGTACGGCGTGTCCTGGAACTTCGCGTGGCGCTGGCGCATCTCGAGCACCTTCGCGGTGAAGAACGCGCGTGCGTCGAGCGCTTCGTGGTAGCGCACGGTGAAGCGCTCGAACAGCGCGGTGCTGCCGACGATGCGGCGCGCTTCCAGCAGCGAGGTCTGCACCGTGACGTCCTGCGACGCCTCCTCGATGCACTGTGCGACCGTCCGCACGCTGCTGCCGATCTCGAGGCCGAGATCCCACGCCATTCCGATGAAGCGCTCGATGCGCGCGTCGAGCGCCGGGTCGTGCGCATCGGGCAGCAGCACGAGGATGTCGACGTCGGAATAGGGCGCGAGCTCGCCGCGCCCGTAGCCGCCGACGGCGACGAGTGCGAGCGTCGCGGGCAGCCCGCATTCGTCCCACACGCGCTTCAGTGCGTCGTCGGTGAGTTTCGACAGCGCGTGCATCAGCGGCGCGACGTTCGCCGCGCGGCGAAAGCGCTCGAGCATCTCCGTCTTGGCGGCCTTGAATTCGGCGCGCCGCGACAGCGCTTCGGGCGAGGGGGCAGCGTGAGCGCTCATGGGCGGCCGTTCAGGTGCGGAAGTGGGCGGGCGGGCGCGACGGCGCTCAGACGGCGGCGGCCGGTTGCGCGAACACGGGGCGCGCCGGCGTGCCGGCCGACACGGTCAGCACTTCGTAGCCGGTTTCGGTGACGAGCACCGTGTGCTCCCACTGGGCGGACAGGCTGCGGTCGCGCGTCTTGACCGTCCACTGGTCGGGCATCGTGCGGATGTCGCGCTTGCCGGCGTTGATCATCGGCTCGATCGTGAAGATCATCCCGGCCTTCAGCTCGATGCCGGTGCCCGGGCGGCCATAGTGGACGACCTGCGGATCCTCGTGGAACACCGTGCCGATGCCGTGGCCGCAGTATTCGCGCACGACGCTGTAGCCTTGCGCTTCCGCGTGCTTCTGGATCGCGTAGCCGATGTCGCCGAGGTGCGCGCCGGGCTTGACCTGGTCGATGCCGAGCCACATGCATTCGTAGGTCGTCTGCACGAGGCGCTTCGCGAGGATCGACCCCTCGCCGACGATGAACATCCGGCTGGTGTCGCCGAAATAGCCGTTCTTGATCACGGTGATGTCGATGTTCAGCGCATCGCCGTTCTTGATCACCTTCTCGCCGGGAATGCCGTGGCAGATCACGTCGTTGACCGAAATGCAGGTGGCCTTCGGGTACGGCGGATAGCCGGGCGGCTGGTAGTTCAGCGGCGCGGGGATCGTGCCCTGCTCGTTGAGCATGAACTCGTGGCAGAGCCGGTCGAGTTCGGCGGTCGTGACGCCCGCGACGACGTGCGGCGTGATGAAGTCGAGCACTTCGCTCGCGAGACGGCAGGCAACGCGCATCTCCGCGATATCGTGTTCGTTTTTGAGCGTAATAGCCATCGAGGTATGCCTGGAATGCGGTGAATTGACGGATTATCGCACCTTATGGCGGGCCTCGCAGCCCCTGCCGGCCGCGCGGCTGCGGGTTTTCGCCGATTGTCCGGCCCGCTGCCGCGCGGCAAGCGAAAGTGCCGCGCGACTTGAGAGCGGACAAATCCGCGTGCTATACTCTTTGGCTAAGTCGATATCCAAATGCCGAATTGTCCCCATGTTGGGGCGGCATCGCGGTGAAAGGCTTACGGCACGGGCATCTTGCACGTGTCGAATCGCAAGCCGGCGCACCCAGGGTGCCGGCCGCGCGGCATGCTCGCCCTTCGGGCGGGTTCGCGCGGCGGTACGGCAGCCGGCTTAAGACCCAACCCTCGTGGAGAATTTACATGGCAGTTACGATGCGCCAAATGCTGGAAGCGGGTGTCCACTTCGGTCACCAGACGCGCTTCTGGAACCCGAAGATGGCTCCGTTCATTTTCGGTCACCGCAACAAGATTCACATCATCAACCTCGAAAAGACGCTGCCGATGTTCACGGACGCACAGAAGTACGTGCGCCAGCTGGCAGCGAACCGCGGCACGATCCTGTTCGTCGGCACGAAGCGCCAGTCGCGTGACACGATCGCCCAGGAAGCGCAACGTGCGGGCATGCCGTACGTCAACGCACGCTGGCTCGGCGGCATGATGACCAACTTCAAGACGCTGAAGGTATCGATCAAGCGCCTGAAGGACATGGAAGCGGCTGTCGAATCGGGCGAAACCGAGAAGATGAGCAAGAAGGAAGCGCTGCTGTTCGAACGTGAAATCGCCAAGCTGCAGAAGTCGATCGGCGGCGTGAAGGACATGGGCGGCATTCCGGACGCGATCTTCGTCATCGACGTCGGCTACCACAAGATCGCCGTCACGGAAGCGAACAAGCTGGGCGTGCCGGTCATCGCCGTGGTCGACACGAACCACTCGCCGGAAGGTGTGGACTACGTGATCCCGGGCAACGACGACTCGAGCAAGGCAGTCGCGCTGTACGCTGAAGGCGTGGCCGACGCGATCCTCGAAGGCCGTGCGAACGCGGTCAACGAAGTGGTCCAGGCGGCGCGCGGCGACGACGAGTACGTCGAGGAAAACGCGTAACTGGCCCCGAGCCGGCGCAAAAAGGGGGCTCTCAACAGGCCCCCTTTTTTTAAGCTTGTGCGCCGGACCTGATCGCGCCGAATCGGCGCGGGTCCGGAAACGAATCTCGGCCGTTCGCGTCCAAGCGGGCGGCGTTGTGAACACAGACTCAAGGAGCGAATGATGGCGGCAATTACCGCAAGCATGGTGGCAGAACTGCGCGCAAAGACCGACGCACCGATGATGGAGTGCAAGAAGGCGCTGACGGAAGCCGACGGCGATCTGGCCAAGGCTGAAGAACTGCTGCGCGTCAAGCTCGGCAACAAGGCGAGCAAGGCCGCATCGCGCGTGACGGCGGAAGGCGTCGTCGCATCGTTCGTCGGCGGCAACGCCGGCGCGCTGGTCGAGCTGAACTGCGAAACCGACTTCGTCGCGAAGAACGACGACTTCCTCGCCTTCTCGAAGACGGTCGCGGAACTCGTCGCGACGCAGAACCCGGCCGACGTGGGCGCGCTGTCGGCGCTGCCGCTCGAAGGCTCGACCGTCGACGCAGTGCGTCTCGCGCTGATCGGCAAGATCGGCGAGAACGTGTCGATCCGCCGTTTCGTCCGTTTCGAAACCGCGAACAAGATCGCCACGTACCTGCACGGCGCGCGTATCGGCGTGATCGTCGAGTACACGGGCGCGGAAGAGCAGGTCGGCAAGGACGTCGCGATGCACATCGCCGCGATGAAGCCGGTCGCGCTGTCGTCGGCCGACGTGCCGGCGGAACTGATCGAGACGGAGCGCCGCGTGGCCGAGCAGAAGGCTGCCGAATCGGGCAAGCCGGCCGAAATCGTCGCGAAGATGGTCGACGGCAGCGTCCAGAAGTACCTGAAGGAAGTGTCGCTGCTGAACCAGCCGTTCGTGAAGAACGACAAGCAGACGATCGAGCAGATGCTGAAGGCAGCGAATGCCGCAGTGCAGAAGTTCGCGCTGTTCGTCGTCGGCGAAGGCATCGAGAAGCGCCAGGACGACTTCGCCGCCGAAGTGGCCGCGCAAGTCGCAGCAGCAAAGCAGCAGTAAGCAGTCAGGCAGTATCCGCGGCGGGCGTCCGCTCCGCCGCGGCCGGCGGCGTCGCCGGCCGGCCGGGAACCCCGGTCCGGTCGGCGGCGCTTGCCCGAATCAGTATTTCGCCCCTACAGTTCGTGGTTGTCATCCTCTCGTCGCTCGGAAGCCCCTATGTCCAATGCCTATAAACGCGTCCTCCTCAAACTCTCCGGCGAAGCGCTGATGGGCGACGATGCCTTCGGCATCAATCGCGCGACGATCGAACGGATGGTGGCCGATATCGCGGAAGTCGTGCGTCTCGGGACGCAGCTCGCGGTCGTGATCGGTGGCGGTAATATTTTCCGCGGCGTCGCGGGCGGCGCGGCCGGGATGGACCGCGCGACGGCCGACTACATGGGGATGCTGGCGACGATGATGAACGCGCTGGCGCTGCAGGACGCGATGCGCCACGCCGGCATCGAGGCGCGCGTGCAGTCCGCGCTGCGCATGGATCAGGTCGTCGAGCCGTACATCCGGCCCCGCGCGATCCGTCAGCTCGAGGAAGGCCGCGTCGTGATCTTCGCGGCCGGCACCGGCAACCCGTTCTTCACGACGGACACCGCCGCCGCGCTGCGCGGCTCGGAAGTGGGCGCCGAGGTCGTGCTGAAGGCGACCAAGGTCGATGGCGTATATTCTGCCGATCCGAAGAAGGATCCGTCGGCCACGCGCTACGCGACGATCAGCTTCGACGAGGCGATCAGCCGCAACCTGCAGGTGATGGACGCGACGGCGTTTGCGCTGTGCCGCGACCAGAAGCTGCCGATTCGCGTGTTTTCGATCAACAAGCCGGGCGCGCTCAAGCGCATCGTGCTGGGCGAGGACGAAGGTACGCTCGTCCACGTGTAAACTCCCGCGGATGCGGGCGACCGGCGCGGGTTGCCGGCCGCGGCGCGCGACATGCGTCGGGCGGGGCTCGCGTTCTTTGAAGGTTTGATGGTTTGAAGGTTCGGAGGTTGAAATGAGTGTCGCTGATGTCAAGAAGGGCGTCGAGCAAAAGATGCAGCGCTCGATCGAAGCGTTCAAGAACGATCTGGCCAAGATCCGTACGGGCCGTGCACACACCGGTCTGCTCGATCACGTGCAGGTCGACTACTACGGCTCGATGGTGCCGATCTCGCAGGTCGCGAACCTGACGCTCGTCGACGCGCGCACGATCGGCGTGCAGCCGTGGGAAAAGAACATGGTCGCGAAGGTCGAGAAGGCCATCCGCGAAGCCGATCTGGGCCTGAATCCGGCGACGTCCGGCGACCTGATCCGCGTGCCGATGCCCGCGCTGACGGAAGAGCGCCGCCGCGAGCTGACCAAGGTCGTGAAGAGCGAAGGCGAAACGGCCAAGGTCGCCGTCCGCAACCTGCGCCGCGACGCGAACGAAGCGCTGAAGAAGCTCGTGAAGGACAAGGAAATCTCGGAAGACGACGAGCGCCGTGCGAGCGACGACGTGCAGAAGCTGACCGACAAGCACGTTGCCGAAATCGACAAGCTCGTGCAGACCAAGGAAGCCGAGATCATGACGGTCTGACGACCGTCCTCGCGCGCCGCCTTCTTCCCGCATTACTGTCTCAACGGCCATGACCTATACCAGCTCTACCGTTCGCGTGCCTGACGTCGGTGTCGTGCCGCGTCACATCGCGATCATCATGGACGGCAACGGCCGTTGGGCGACCGAACGCCGCTTGCCGCGCGTCGCGGGGCATACCCGCGGCGTCGATGCCGTACGGGCGGTGGTCGAAGGCTGCGCGCGCGCCGGCGTCGAATACCTGACGCTGTTCGCGTTCAGTTCGGAAAACTGGCGCCGGCCGAACGACGAAGTGTCGTTCCTGATGCGCTTGTTCATCACCGCGCTCGAGCGCGAAGTGGGCAAGCTGCATGCGAACGGGATCCGCCTGCGTGTCGTCGGCGATCTCGACCGTTTCGAGCCGCGCATCCGCGAACTGATCCGCCGCGCCGAAACCAAGACGGCGCGCAATACCCGTCTGACGCTCACCATCGCAGCCAACTACGGCGGCCGGTGGGACATCCTGCAGGCGACGAAGAAGCTCGTCGAGCAGGCCGTGCGCGAAGGTCGCGAGGTCGAAGTGACCGAGGACGCGTTCGCGCCGCACCTGGCAATGGCCTACGCGCCGGAGCCCGATCTCTTCATCCGCACCGGCGGCGAGCAGCGCGTCAGCAACTTCCTGCTGTGGCAGCTCGCGTACGCCGAATTCTATTTCACCGACAAGTACTGGCCGGATTTCGACGGCGCGGCACTGGCCGACGCGATGGCGTCGTATACCGAGCGCGAGCGCCGTTTCGGGCGCACGAGTGCGCAGCTCGAACCGCAATCGCAGAACGCCGACTCCCTTTCATGCTGAAAACCCGTGTGATCACGGCGATCGTGATGCTGGCAGTGCTGCTGCCGGTGACGCTGTTCGCGCCGCTCGATGGGTTCGGCGCGCTGATCGGCGTCGTGCTCGTGTTCGCCGCGTGGGAGTGGGCGCGCCTGCTGAAGCTCGGCGGCGCGGGCCCGATCGTCTATGCGGTCGTCGCGGCGCTCGCGCTCGCGGTCACCGCGCCGCTCGGCGTCGATGCCGCATCGTCCCGGCCCCTTTTCATGGCGGCCGGCGTGTTCTGGCTGCTGGTCGGCCCGTTCGCGCTGCGGCGCAAGCCCGCGCTCGCGGGCGGCGTCTGGCGGCCGTTCCTGCTGGTCGCGGGCCTCGTCGTGTTCGCCGCCTGCTGGCACGCGCTCGTCGCAGCCCGCGCGCAGGGCGTACCGTTCGTGCTGTCGCTGCTTCTGGTCGTCTGGTTGGCCGATATCGGCGCATACTTCGCCGGCAAGGCCTTCGGAAAGCGTAAACTGGCCATCACCATCAGCCCCGGCAAGAGCTGGGAAGGTGCGATCGGCGGCTGGTTCGCGGTGATGGTCGTCGCCGGTATCGCGATGGCCACGCATGCATTCGAACCGACCCTGTTTTCTGCATTTGCCGCTCGTTACGGGATGCCCGGCGCGTGGGCCGCGCTGACGCTGCTGGTCGCGTACAGCGTGATCGGCGACCTGTTCGAGTCGCTGCTGAAGCGGCAGGCGGGTGTGAAGGATTCGAGCGGACTGCTGCCGGGCCACGGCGGCGTGCTCGATCGTGTCGACGCGCTGCTGCCGGTGCTGCCGCTCGCGATGCTGCTGCTTGGTTAACCATTATTTCTGTTATGCAAAAACGTCTGACATTGCTCGGTTCCACGGGCTCGATCGGAGACAGCACGCTCGATGTGGTCGCGCGCCATCCGGAGCGCTTCTCGGTCTACGCGCTGACCGCGCACCGCAACGGCGACAAGCTCGTCGAGCAGTGTCTGCGCTTCGCGCCTGAAGTGGCGGTGGTCGGCGATGCCGCGACGGCCGCGCACGTCGATGCGAAACTGCGCGCGGCGGGCAGCAAGACGATCGTGCTGCACGGGCCGCAGGCGCTCGTCGACGTGTCGAGGAGCGACGGCTGCGACACGGTGGTCGCGGCGATCGTCGGCGCGGCCGGCCTCGCGCCGAGCCTGGCGGCCGCACGCGCCGGCAAGCGGATCCTGCTCGCGAACAAGGAAGCGCTCGTGATGTCGGGCGCGATCTTCATGGACGCCGTGCGCGACCATGGCGCGATCCTGCTGCCGGTGGACAGCGAACACAACGCGATCTTCCAGTGCATGCCGCGCGACGCGGCCGGGCACGGCGGGATCTCGAAGATCATCCTGACCGCATCGGGCGGCCCGTTCCGCACGCGCGAGCCGGCCACGCTCGTCGACGTGACGCCGGACGAGGCGTGCAAGCATCCGAACTGGGTGATGGGCCGCAAGATCTCGGTCGATTCCGCGACGATGATGAACAAGGGCCTCGAGGTTATCGAGGCGCACTGGATCTTCGGGCTGCCGGGCGACCGGATCGACGTGCTGATCCATCCGCAGAGCGTGATCCATTCGCTCGTGTCGTACCGCGACGGCTCGGTGCTCGCGCAGCTCGGCAACCCCGACATGCGTACGCCGATCGCACACGCGCTCGCATTCCCCGAGCGCGTCGACGCGGGCGTCGATCAGCTCGACCTCGCGCAGATCGCCCAGCTGTCGTTCGAGAAGCCCGATTACGCGCGCTTCCCGTGCCTCGCGCTCGCGCTGAAGGCACTCGAGGAAGGCGGTATCGCGAGCGCCGCATTGAACGCGGCGAACGAAGTGGCGGTCGAAGCATTTCTCGAGCGCCGGATCGGCTTCATGGCGATCGCGGCGACGGTCGACGCGGTGCTCAACACGCTGCCGAACCGCGCGCCCGACGGGCTCGACGACGTCCTCGCGGCGGATGCCGAGGCTCGCCGCCTCGCCGCCGCGATCATTGCAAAAGCGCCTGCGCCACGCGTGGAGCGTACGGTCTGAATGGGGTGCTCATGAACGTGCTGGTCGAACTGGTCGCGTTTGCGGTGGCGATCGGGATACTGGTCGTCGTGCATGAGTACGGACATTATCGTGTCGCGCGCTGGTGCGGCGTGAAGGTGCTGCGTTTCTCGATCGGTTTCGGCCAGCCCGTCGCGCGCTGGGTCAGCCGCAGGACGGGCACCGAGTGGACGCTGTCCGTGCTGCCGCTCGGCGGCTACGTGAAGATGCTCGACGAGCGTGATCCGGGCCCCGGCATCCCGCCCGAGGAGCTCGGGCAGGCATTCAATCGCCAGTCGGTCTACAAGCGTATCGCGATCGTCGCGGCCGGGCCGATTGCGAACTTCCTGCTGGCAATCGCGCTGTTCTCCGTCGTATTCGCCACCGGCGTGACCGAGCCGACCGCGATCGTCGCGCCGCCGGCCGCCGGCACCGCGGCGGCGCGCGCGGGTTTCGACGGCAGCGAGACGGTCGTGTCGATCCGCGACGCGCAGGGTGGCGAGTCCGAACCGGTGCGATCGTGGTCGGACCTGCGCTGGAAGCTGCTGTCGGCCGCATTCGACCATCGCGAGGTCGTGCTCGGCGCGCGCGACGGCAATGCGACGACGTTCGATTTCCGCGTCGACCTGCGTAACGTGCCCGACAGCCAGCTCGACGACGACTTCATGGCCCATCTGGGCTTCGAGGCTGGCGGCGGCACGTTGTCGGTCGCGTCGGTGCAGCCGGGCAGCGCGGCGGAGCGGGCGGGCCTGACAGTCGGCGACAAGCTGGTCGCGCTCGACGGCAAGCCGATCGGCGGCGCGGCGCGCTTCATCGATACGGTGAAGCACCATGCGGGGCAGCCGCTCGACCTGCAGATCGAGCGCAACGGCGCCGTGCGGACGGTGTCGATCGTGCCGCAGATGCAGCGCGACGACGAATCCGGGCAGCAGGTCGGCCGGATCGGCGCGGCGCTGTCGATGCACGCGCCGTCGGTGGACGTGCGCTACGGGCCGATCGAGAGCCTGCGGCTCGGCGCGCACCGCACGTGGGACATTTCCGTGTATTCGCTGAAGATGTTCGGGCGCATGATCACGGGCAACGCGTCGCTGAAGAACCTGTCCGGCCCGGTGACGATCGCCGACTACGCAGGCAAGAGCGCGCGGCTCGGCCCGTCGGCGTTCCTGTCGTTCCTCGCCCTTGTCAGCATTAGCCTTGGCGTCCTGAACTTGTTGCCGATTCCCGTTTTGGACGGGGGGCATCTGTTATATTATGCGGTTGAAGCCGCGACCGGGAAAGCCGTCTCGGAGCGCTGGCAGCTGATTCTGCAAAGAGCCGGGTTGATCTGCATCGTCGCATTGTCGGCGATCGCGCTGTTCAACGATCTGGCTCGGTTAATCCATTTCTGAAGCGTCAGGCGGCGGCCGCTGGCCAGCCGCCCGATTTGATGCAGCTAAATACTGGGGATGCATGTTGTTCAAACCTCATCGCTTTGTACCTAAGACAGTTGCAGCGGCCGCGCTCGCCGCGCACGGCCTCGCGGCGCATGCAGCGGCACCGTTCGTGGTGCAAGACATCAAGATCGAGGGGCTGCAGCGCGTCGAAGCGGGTTCGGTGTTCGCCTATCTGCCGATCAAGCAGGGCGATACCTTCACGGACGACAAGGCATCCGAAGCAATCCGCGCGTTGTACGCGACGGGCTTTTTCAACGACGTTCGCATCGCCACGCAGGGCAACGTCGTGATCGTGCAGGTGCAGGAGCGTCCGGCCATCGCGTCGATCGACTTCACCGGCACGAAGGAATTCGACAAGGACAACCTGACGAAGGCGCTGCGCGCGGTCGGCCTCGCCGATGGCCGCTACTACGACAAGGCGCTCGTCGACAAGGCGGAGCAGGAGCTCAAGCGCCAGTACCTGACGCGCGGCTTCTATGCGGCCGAGGTCAAGACGACGATCACGCCGGTCGACGCGAACCGCGTGTCGATCCTGTTCGCGGTCGCCGAAGGCCCGAGCGCGAAGATCCGCCAGATCAACTTCATCGGCAACAAGGCGTTCAGCACCAGCACGCTGCGCGACGAGATGCAGCTGTCGACGCCGAACTGGTTCTCCTGGTACACGAAGAACGACCTGTACTCGAAGGAAAAGCTCACGGGCGACCTCGAGGCCGTGCGTTCGTACTACCTGAACCGCGGCTACCTCGAGTTCAACATCGAGTCGACCCAGGTGTCGATCTCGCCGGACAAGAAGGACATGTACCTGACGGTCACGCTGCACGAAGGCGAGCCGTACACGGTGTCGGGCATCAAGCTGTCGGGCAACCTGCTCGATCGCGAGGCCGAACTCAACAAGCTGATCAAGATCAAGCCGGGCGACCGCTTCTCGGCCGAAAAGCTGCAGCAGACCACCAAGTCGATCGTCGACAAGCTCGGCGAATACGGCTATGCATTCGCGACCGTCAACGCGCAGCCGGACATCGACCAGGCGAACCACAAGGTGAACCTGAACCTCGTCGTCGACCCGAGCCGCCGCGTGTACGTGCGCCGCATCAATGTGGTCGGCAACACGCGCACGCGCGACGAAGTGGTGCGCCGCGAAATGCGCCAGCTCGAAAGCTCGTGGTTCGACTCGAACCGCCTCGCGCTGTCGAAGGACCGCGTGAACCGTCTCGGCTACTTCACCAACGTCGACGTGACGACGGTGCCGGTCGAAGGCACGAACGACCAGGTCGACGTGAACGTGAAGGTCGACGAAAAGCCGACCGGCGCGATCACGCTGGGCGCCGGCTTCTCGTCGACGGACAAGGTCGTGCTGTCGGCCGGCGTGTCGCAGGACAACGTGTTCGGTTCGGGCACGAGCCTGTCGGTGAACGTCAACACCGCGAAGAGCTATCGTACGCTGACCGTCACGCAGGTCGACCCGTACTTCACGGTCGACGGCATCAAGCGGATCACGGACGTCTTCTACCGTACGTACCAGCCGCTCTACTATTCGACGAGCTCGAGCTTCCGGATCATCAGCGCGGGCGGCAACCTGAAATTCGGCATTCCGTTCTCGGAAGTCGACACCGTGTACTTCGGCGCGGGCTTCGAGCAGAACCGCCTCGACGTCGATTCGAACACGCCGCAGAGCTACCAGGATTACGTGAACGAGTTCGGCCGCGTGTCGAACACGGTGCCGCTGACGGTGGCGTGGTCGCGCGATGCGCGCGACAGCGCGCTGATTCCGAGCCGCGGCTACTTCACGCAGGCGAACATGGAGTACGGCGTGCCGGTCGGCAAGATCCAGTACTACAAGGCCGACCTGCAGGCGCAATACTACTATTCGTTCTCGCGCGGCTTCATCCTGGGCCTGAACCTGCAGGGCGGCTACGGTAACGGTATCGGCAACCCGTACCCGATCTTCAAGAACTACTACGCGGGCGGTATCGGCTCCGTGCGTGGCTACGAGCCGAGCTCGCTGGGCCCGCGCGACACGAAGACGAACGACCCGATCGGCGGTTCGAAGATGCTGGTCGGCAACATCGAGCTGACGTTCCCGCTGCCGGGCACGGGTTACGACCGCACGCTGCGCGTGTTCACGTTCCTCGACGGCGGTAACGTGTGGGGCAATGCGCCGGGCGGCACGAGTACGGGCTCCAACGGCCTGCGCTACGGCTACGGTGTGGGTCTCGCATGGATTTCGCCGATCGGCCCGCTGAAACTGAGTCTCGGCTTCCCGCTGCAGAAGCACGAAGGCGACCAGTACCAGAAATTCCAGTTCCAGATCGGGACGGCGTTCTGACCGAACGCATGACAACAGCAACGAGAGGGTAATTTTGCTAACCGGTAAGTTTTCGAAACGAGTGATGTGCGCGCTGACCGTTGCGCTGGCCCTGGGCGCGGCAACGGTGCACGCACAGGACGTCGCCCGCATCGCGGCGGTCAATTCGGATCGGATCCTGCGCGAGTCGGCGCCCGCGAAAGCGGCGCAGACGAAGCTCGAAGCCGAGTTCGCGAAGCGCGACAAGGATCTGCAGGATCTGGCGGCGCGTCTGAAGTCGATGTCCGATTCGCTGGACAAGGGCGGCACGTCGCTGTCGGCGGCCGATCGCGCGCAGAAGCAGCGCGATCTCGCTCAGCTCGACACCGACTTCCAGCGCAAGCAGCGCGAGTTCCGCGAAGACCTGAACCAGCGTCGCAACGAGGAACTGGCGGCCGTGCTGGAGCGGGCGAACAAGGTCATCAAGCAGATCGCCGAGCAGCAGAACTACGACCTGATCGTGCAGGAAGCCGTGTACGTCAGCCCGCGCATCGACATCACCGACAAGGTGCTCAAGGCGCTCGCGTCCGGCTCGACGAACTGAACGGAGCAGACGACGAATGGCATTGACGCTCGATGAACTCGTAAAGCGGTTCGGCGGCGAGATCGCCGGCGATGCACAGTGCACGGTCGGCGGCCTCGCGCCGCTCGACCAGGCAGGCCCTCAGCAACTCGCGTTTCTTGCGAACCCGAAGTACCTGTCGCAGGTCGAGACGACCCGCGCCGGCGCGGTGCTGATCGCGCCGAAGGATCTCGAAAAGCTGGGTGCGGCCGCCAAAGCCCGCAATTTCATCGTGACGCCGAATCCGTACGCGTACTTCGCGCGCGTCGCGCAGATGTTCATCGATCTCGCCATGCCGCCGCGCGCGGCCGGCGTGCATCCGAGCGCGACGATCGATCCGGCGGCGAAGGTCGCCGCGACCGCGGTGATCGGCCCGCACGTGACGGTCGAGGCCGGCGCGGTGATCGAAGACGGCGTACAGCTCGACGCGAACGTATTCGTTGGCCGCGGCACGACGATCGGCGCCGGCTCGCATTTCTATCCGAACGCATCGGTGTACCACGGCTGCAAGATCGGCCCGCGCGCGATCGTCCATTCGGGCGCCGTGATCGGCTCGGACGGCTTCGGCTTCGCACCGGATTTCGTCGGCGACGGCGACGCGCGCACCGGCAGCTGGGTCAAGATCCCGCAGGTCGGCGGCGTGACGATCGGCCCGGACGTCGAAATCGGCGCGAACACGACGATCGACCGCGGCGCGATGGCGGATACCGTCATCGAGGAATGCGTGAAGATCGACAACCAGGTCCAGATCGGCCACAACTGCCGGATCGGCGCGTACACGGTGATCGCCGGCAGCGCCGGCATCGCGGGCAGCACGACGATCGGCCGCCATTGCATGATCGGCGGCGCGGCGGGGATCGCCGGCCACGTGACGCTCGGCGATTATGTGATCATCACCGCGAAGTCGGGCGTATCGAAGTCGCTGCCGAAGGCCGGCATCTATACCAGCGCGTTCCCGGCCGTCGACCACGGCGAATGGAACAAGAGCGCCGCGCTCGTGCGCAACCTCGACAAGCTGCGCGAGCGCATCAAGGCGCTCGAAGCCGCGCTCGCCGCCCAGGGCGGCACCCACGCCTGAGCGCATCATGCGAGACCACGAACCGGGCACGGCCAGCGCAACCGGCCCGGTTTGTCAGACTGGGCCGCGCGGCGGCCCGCTTCAGCCTTTGCATCACCACCGCGCAGCCTCTGCGTGAGACGAACCATCATGAGCACTGAAAAAATCAATCTCGACATCCACAAGATCCTCACGCTGCTGCCGCATCGCTACCCGATTCTGCTCGTCGATCGCGTGCTCGAACTCGAGCCGCACAAAGGGATCAAAGCGCTGAAGAACGTGTCGATCAACGAGCCGTTCTTCCAGGGGCACTTCCCGAAGCGGCCGGTGATGCCGGGCGTGCTGATCCTCGAGGCGCTCGCCCAGGCCGCGGCGCTGCTGACGTTCGCGGAAGAGACGCCGAAGGATCCGGAAAACACGCTGTATTACTTCGTCGGGATCGACGGTGCCCGCTTCAAGCGCGTGGTCGAACCGGGCGACCAGCTGATCCTGAACGTGACGTTCGAGCGCTACATCCGCGGCATCTGGAAATTCAAGGCGGTGGCGGAAGTGGACGGCAAGGTGGCGGCGGAAGCCGAACTGATGTGCACGGTCAAGACGGCCGACGCGGCGCCCTGAGCGACGCGGCACGCATGGGTAACGTAACGCGAGCAACGCGACACATCATATCGAGAGGCAACGGCGCATGACCAGGATTCATCCTACCGCGATCGTCGAGCCGGGCGCGCAGATCGACGAATCGGTCGAGATCGGCCCGTACGCGATCGTGGGCCCGCACGTCACGATCGGCGCGCGCACGACGATCGGCTCGCACAGCGTGATCGAAGGCCATACGACGCTCGGCGAGGACAACCGCATCGGCCATTACGCGTCGGTCGGCGGCCGTCCGCAGGACATGAAGTACAAGGACGAACCGACCCGGCTCGTGATCGGCAATCGCAACACGATCCGCGAATTCACGACGATTCACACGGGCACCGTGCAGGACGTCGGCGTGACGACGCTCGGCGACGACAACTGGATCATGGCCTATGTGCACATCGGCCACGACTGCACCGTCGGCAGCCACGTGATCCTGTCGAGCAACGCGCAGATGGCGGGCCACGTCGAGATCGGCGACTGGGCGATCGTCGGCGGCATGTCGGGCGTGCACCAGTTCGTGCGCATCGGCGCGCATTCGATGCTGGGTGGCGCATCGGCGCTCGTGCAGGACATTCCGCCGTTCGTGATCGCGGCGGGCAACAAGGCCGAGCCGCACGGGATCAACGTCGAAGGGCTGCGCCGGCGCGGCTTCTCGGCCGACGCGATCTCGGCGCTGCGCAGCGCGTACCGCGTGCTGTACAAGAACGGCCTGTCGCTCGAGGAAGCGAAGGTGCAACTGAGCGAGCTCGCGCAAGCGGGCGGCGAAGGCGATGCACCGGTGAAGGCGCTCGTCGAGTTCGTCGTCGCGTCGCAACGCGGCATCATCCGCTAGGCGATGCCGCTCCCGACCAACCAGCTCCGGCTCGCGATGGTGGCCGGCGAGCCGTCGGGCGACCTGCTCGCGGCGTCGCTGCTCGGCGGCCTGCGCGAGCGGCTGCCCGAATCGGCCCAGTATTACGGGATCGGCGGGCCGCGCATGATCGCGCAGGGCTTCGACTCGCACTGGCAGATGGACAAGCTGACGGTGCGCGGCTATGTCGAGGCGCTGGGCCAGATTCCCGAGATCCTGCGGATTCGCGGCGAACTGAAGCGCCAGTTGCTCGCCGAGCGGCCGGATGCGTTCATCGGCGTCGATGCGCCCGATTTCAACTTCAACGTCGAACAGGCCGCGCGCGACGCGGGCATCCCGTCGATCCACTTCGTGTGCCCGTCGATCTGGGCGTGGCGCGGCGGCCGGATCAAGAAGATCGCGAAGTCCGTCGATCACATGCTGTGCCTGTTCCCGTTCGAACCGGCGATTCTCGACAAGGCCGGCGTCGCATCGACCTACGTCGGCCATCCGCTCGCCGACGACATTCCGCTCGAACCCGACACGCACGGCGCGCGCATCGCGCTGGGTCTGCCGGCCGACGGTCCCGTGATCGCGGTGCTGCCGGGCAGCCGGCGCTCGGAGATCGCGCTGATCGGCCCGACGTTCTTCGCGGCGATGGCGCTGATGCAGCAGCGCGAGCCCGGCGTGCGGTTCGTGATGCCGGCCGCGACGCCTGCACTGCGCGAACTGCTGCAGCCGCTCGTCGACGCGCACCCGCAGCTCGCGTTGACGATCACCGACGGCCGTTCGCAGGTCGCGATGACGGCCGCCGACGCGATCCTCGTGAAGAGCGGCACCGTCACGCTGGAAGCCGCGCTGCTGAAGAAGCCGATGGTGATCTCGTACAAGGTGCCCTGGCTGACCGGGCAGATCATGCGTCGGCAGGGCTACCTGCCGTATGTCGGCTTGCCGAACATCCTGGCGGGGCGCTTCGTCGTGCCCGAACTGTTGCAGCATTTCGCGACGCCCGAGGCGCTGGCCGATGCGACGCTCACGCAACTGCGCGACGACGCGAACCGCCGCACGCTGACCGAAGTATTTACCGAAATGCATCTTTCGCTGCGGCAGAACACGGCCGCGAAGGCGGCCGAGGCCGTCGTGCGCGTGCTCGAACAACGCAAGGGGCGCGCATGACCGCGGTCCGTGCACCCCGCCGCCGCGCGTCGAGCGACGGGCAGGGCGGTTTCGATTTCAGCCGTCCGGACGAGATCGTCTGCGGTGTCGACGAAGCAGGCCGCGGCCCGCTCGCGGGTCCGGTGGTGGCCGCCGCGGTGATTCTCGATCCGGCCCGGCCGATCGACGGGCTCGACGATTCGAAAGTGCTGTCGGCGAAGAAGCGCGACATGCTGTACGACCTGATCGTCGCGCGTTCGCACGCGTATTGCGTCGCGTCGGCGAGCGTCGACGAGATCGATACGCTGAACATCCTGCACGCGACGATGCTCGCGATGAAGCGGGCCGTCGAGGGGCTGTCGGTGCTGCCGACGCTCGCGCAGATCGACGGCAACCGGTGCCCGACGCTGACCGTGCGTGCCGAGGCGATCGTCAGCGGCGACGCGCTCGTGCCGAGCATCTCGGCCGCATCGATCCTCGCGAAGGTCACGCGCGACCGGATGCTGGTCGACCTGCACGAACGCTTCCCGGTGTACGGCTTCAACGTGCATGCGGGCTACGGCACCGCGAAACATCTTGCCGCATTGCGCGAGCACGGCCCGTGCGAAGCGCATCGGCGCTCGTTCGCGCCCGTCCGTGAAGCGCTCGATCTGATTCGATGAAAAGCATTACTTCCCGCGACAACCCGCTGTACAAGCGCCTGAAGGCGCTCGCGGGTTCGACGCCCCATCAGCGCCGCAGCGGCCAGGCGCTGCTCGAAGGGTTCCACCTGGCGAGCGCGTACCTCGATACGGGTGCGACACCCGAGCTGTGCGTCACGACCGAAGGCGCGCTCGGCCACGCCGAGGCGCAGGCGATCGTCGCGCGTATCGACGCGCAGCGGATCGTCACGCTGCCGGACGCGCTGTTCGGGCAGTTGTCGAACGTCGTCAACGGCGTCGGCTTCCTGCTGCTGGTCGATCGGCCGGCGCAACCGCTGCCCGCACGCGTGACGCACACGTCGGTCGTGCTCGACGGCGTGCAGGATGCCGGCAATGTCGGTTCGATCCTGCGCAGCGCGGCGGCGGCCGGCGTGCGTCACGTGTTCTGCGCGCCGGGGACGGCCTATGCGTGGTCGTCGAAGGTGCTGCGTTCGGGCATGGGCGCGCATTTCCTGCTGTCGATCCATGAGGATATCGAAGCCGCGTCGCTTGCCGAGCGCCTCGCCGTACCGGTCGCGCTGACCGACTCGCACGGCGCGCAGGCGGTCTACGACTGCGACCTGTCGGGGCCCGTTGCATGGGTGTTCGGCAACGAAGGCGCCGGCGTGTCGGCGTTCTGGCGCGACGCGGCCACGCATCGCGTGACGATTCCGCAGCCGGGCGGGATGGAGTCGCTGAACGTCGCCGCGGCGGCGGCAGTTTGCCTGTTCGAGCAGGTGCGGCAGCAGCGACCGGCGTGACGCCGCGCGCGCATTTGCCGTAAAACGAAACAAGGCCGCGTTTGACGCGGC
The DNA here is from genome assembly GCF_002959955.1 of Burkholderia sp. BE12. NCBI lineage: Bacteria > Pseudomonadati > Pseudomonadota > Betaproteobacteria > Burkholderiales > Burkholderiaceae > Burkholderia > Burkholderia sp. BE12. The sequence goes on from NZ_PREY01000008.1 coordinate 189,116, forward strand.
CTTGTTGCTTTCGGCGACGGCCGGACGGCCGTCGGCGCGCTCGCGCTCAGTAGGACTGCCGGTCGAGGCGGATTTCCTGCAGGATCGTCGTCGCGATTTCCTCGATCGACTTGTGCGTGGACGACAGCCACTTGATCCCTTCGCGGCGCATCATCGCCTCGGCCTCGTTGATCTCGTAGCGGCAGTTCTCGGGCGCTGCATACTTGCTGCCCGGCCGGCGCTCGTTGCGGATCTCCGACAGGCGCTGCGGGTCGATCGACAGCCCGAACAGCTTGTCGCTGTACGCCGACAGCGCCGACGGCAGCTTGCCGCGTTCGAAATCCTCCGGAATCAGCGGATAGTTGGCTGCCTTCACGCCGTACTGCATCGCGAGATACAGGCTCGTCGGCGTCTTGCCGCTGCGCGACACGCCGACGAGGATCACGTCGGCCTCCGACAGGTTGCGGTTCGACTGGCCGTCGTCGTGCGCGAGCGAGAAGTTGATCGCCTCGATTCGCGTCTTGTATTCCTCGGTGTCCGCATTCTGGTGGCCACGGCCCATCGCGTGGCTCGACTTGAGTTCCAGTTCCTGCTCGAGCGGTTCGACGAAGCGCTGGAACATGTCGAGCACGAGCGCGTTCGAGCGCTTGACGATGTCGTTCGATTCGCTGTCGACGAGCGTCGTGAACACGATCGCGCGGCGGCCGTCGTGCACGGCGGCCTCGTTGATCTTCTCGACGGTCGCATAGGCCTTGTCGAGCGAGTCGACGAACGGCACGCGCACGAGGCGGAATTTCTGGTCGAACTGGGAGAGGATCGAATGCGCGAAGGTTTCGGCAGTGATCCCGGTGCCGTCGGAGACGATGAATACGGTAGGCAGCATGAATCTGGACGTCGAGCGTGAAGGGCGGTTGCGCGGGCGGCTGGAGGTGCGCCTCCAGACCCAGTGACAAGGTCGCGCCACATCCGGCAGCCGGCACGGTAGAATAGCGGCAACCTGTTGGATAAGCAATTGCGGGGGCGGGGCGCGAACGGCGCCCGGTGGCTGGGCCGCGCGATTTCCGAATTCCCGGCAAGTCTGGCGATTTGTCTGCAAATATCGCCCTTCTGCCGGGATTTTTGCAAATCGGGGTCGGGAGATTTCCGCCGCTGCGAGTGTTTATCTAACAGGTTGCGCAAGACGCGCCGCGCCTTTTTGCAAGCGCCCGCGTTCGAGCCCACTTGCGCGATCGAGTATTTTTTTCACACTTAGGGGCTTGTATGACTAACGCAGCAAACGTCGCAAAGGACCAGGCGTATGTAATTCCGTTCGAGCAGTTGCGGATGACCGATGTGGAGATCGTGGGCGGCAAGAATGCGTCGCTCGGCGAGATGATCAGCCAGCTTTCCGAAGCAGGCGTTCGCGTACCCACCGGTTTCGCCACGACCGCGCTCGCGTTCCGCGATTTCCTCAAGCACAACGACCTGACCGATCGTATCGCCAAGCGTCTCGAGTCGCTCGACATCGACGACGTGAAGGCGCTCGCCGAAGCCGGCGCCGAAATCCGCAAGTGGATCGTCGATGCGCCGCTGCAGGCGCGCCTCGAGCAGGAAATCCGCGAGCAGTTCGAAGTGCTGAAGAACGGCTCGCCGGGCGAGCTGTCGTTCGCCGTGCGCTCGTCCGCGACCGCGGAAGACCTGCCCGATGCGTCGTTCGCCGGCCAGCAGGAGTCGTATCTGAACGTCGTCGGCATCGACGACGTGCTCGACCGCATGAAGCACGTATTCGCGTCGCTGTACAACGACCGCGCGATCTCCTACCGCGTGCACAAGGGCTTCACTCACGCCGAAGTCGCGCTGTCGGCCGGTGTGCAGCGCATGGTCCGCTCGGACGTCGGCGCCGCCGGCGTGATGTTCACGATCGATACCGAATCGGGCTTCAAGGACGCCGTGTTCATCACGTCGAGCTACGGCCTGGGCGAAACCGTCGTGCAGGGCGCGGTGAACCCGGACGAGTTCTACGTGTTCAAGACGACGCTCGCGCAGGACAAGTACCCGATCATCCGCCGCTCGATCGGCTCGAAGCTGATCAAGATGGAATTCACGCAGCCGGGCGAGCCGGGCCGCGTGAAGACGGTCGACGTGCCGCACGAGCAGCGCAACCGCTACTCGATCACCGACGAGGACGTGATCGAGCTGGCGAAGTACGCGGTCATCATCGAGAAGCACTACCAGCGTCCGATGGACATCGAGTGGGGCAAGGACGGCCGCGACGGCAAGATCTTCATCCTGCAGGCACGTCCGGAAACGGTGAAGAGCCAGGCAACGGGCAAGGCCGAGCAGCGCTTCAAGCTGAAGGGCCAGTCGCAGGTGCTCGCGACGGGTCGTGCGATCGGCCAGAAGATCGGTGCGGGCCCCGTGCGCGTGATCCAGGATCCGTCGGAAATGGAACGCGTGCAGCCGGGCGACGTGCTGGTGGCCGACATGACCGATCCGAACTGGGAGCCGGTGATGAAGCGTGCGGCGGCGATCGTCACGAACCGTGGCGGCCGCACCTGCCACGCGGCGATCATCGCGCGTGAGCTCGGCGTGCCGGCAGTCGTCGGCTGCGGCGATGCGACCGACATCCTGAAGGACGGCGCGCTCGTCACCGTGTCGTGCGCGGAAGGCGACGAAGGCAAGATCTACGACGGGCTGCTCGAGACGGAAGTCACGGAAGTGCAGCGCGGCGAACTGCCGGAAATCCCGGTCAAGATCATGATGAACGTCGGCAACCCGCAGCTCGCGTTCGACTTCTCGCAACTGCCGAACGCCGGCGTGGGCCTCGCGCGTCTCGAGTTCATCATCAACAACAACATCGGCGTTCACCCGAAGGCGATTCTCGAGTACCCGAACATCGACCAGGACCTGAAGAAGGCGGTCGAGAGCGTTGCGCGCGGCCACGCGTCGCCGCGTCAGTTCTACGTCGACAAGCTGACGGAAGGCGTCGCGACGATCGCGGCGGCGTTCTATCCGAAGCCCGTGATCGTGCGTCTGTCCGACTTCAAGTCGAACGAGTACAAGAAGCTGATCGGCGGTTCGCGTTACGAGCCGGACGAGGAAAACCCGATGCTGGGCTTCCGCGGCGCGTCGCGCTACATCGCCGACGATTTCGCGCAGGCGTTCGAGATGGAATGCCGTGCACTGAAGCGCGTGCGCGACGAGATGGGCCTGACCAACGTCGAGATCATGGTGCCGTTCGTGCGGACCGTGAAGCAGGCGGAGCGCGTCGTCGGCCTGCTCGACAAGTTCGGCCTGAAGCGCGGCGAAAACGGCCTGCGTCTCGTGATGATGTGCGAAGTCCCGACCAACGCGATCCTCGCCGAAGAGTTCCTGGAACACTTCGACGGTTTCTCGATCGGCTCGAACGACCTCACGCAGCTCACGCTCGGCCTCGACCGCGATTCGGGCATGGAACTGCTGGCAGTCGACTTCGACGAGCGCGACCCGGCCGTCAAGTTCCTGCTGAAGCGTGCGATCGATACCTGCCGCAAGATGGGCAAGTACGTCGGTATCTGCGGCCAGGGCCCGTCCGATCACCCGGACTTCGCGCAGTGGCTGACCGACGAAGGCATCGCGTCGATCTCGCTGAACCCCGACACGATCATCGATACGTGGCAGGCGCTCGCCAACCGGAAGTAACGGTCGGTCATGCCTTTTCATTGAAGGAGCGGCACCATCGCTCCTTCAATGAAGGCAAAATGCAAGGTTCATGCTATAAACACCCCGGTAAGCACCGGGGTGTTTTTGTTTGTCGGTACGTGTCGAACCGTCCCAGGCGTACCGGCCGCCCCTCCGGGGCAGTGAACGAGAGTGAGCATGGGGCCGTTTTCCGGGAGACCACAATGATGTCGGGGCATCTGTTCTGGTGGGGCGGGGTGGGTGTGCTGGTCGTCGCCGAGTTGCTGACGGGCACGTTCTATCTGTTGATGATCGCGCTCGGCTTTCTCGCGGGCGGGTTGTTGCACCTGGCCGGTTTCGCGCCGCACGTGCAGTTCGGCGCGGCGGCCGCGGTCGCGATCGTTGCGATGATCGTGCTGCGTCGCTCGGGGCTCGGCCGCAAGCAGAAGCGCGACACGTCGACGAATCCCGACGTCAATCTCGATATCGGCTCGACCGTCACGGTCGACGCGTGGCGTGACGGCCGCGCGCGCGTGCAGTATCGCGGGGCCGACTGGGACGTCGAACTCGCGCACGGCGAGCGCGACGATGCGCACGTGTACCAGGTGAGCGCCGTGCGCGGCAATTGCCTCGTGGTCGTGGCGAAACCCGCGGGCTGATCGTCCGCTGATACAACAAGGAGGAAATATTCATGGATTCGCTGATCATCTGGGTTGTCCTGCTCGTCATGGCGATCGTGATCGTGTCGAAGACGGTGAAGATCGTCCCGCAGCAGCATGCGTGGGTGCTCGAGCGCTTCGGGCGCTACCACGCGACGCTGTCGCCCGGCCTCAATATCGTGCTGCCGTTCGTCGATCGCATCGCGTACCGGCACATACTGAAGGAGATTCCGCTCGACGTGCCGAGCCAGGTCTGCATCACGCGCGACAACACGCAGTTGCAGGTCGACGGCGTGCTGTATTTCCAGGTGATGGATCCGATGAAGGCGTCGTACGGGTCGAGCAACTTCGTGCTCGCGATCACGCAGTTGTCGCAGACGATGCTGCGCTCGGTGATCGGCAAGCTCGAGCTCGACAAAACCTTCGAGGAGCGCGATTTCATCAACCACAGCATCGTGTCGGCACTCGACGACGCCGCGGCGAACTGGGGCGTGAAAGTGCTGCGCTACGAGATCAAGGATTTGACGCCGCCGAAGGAGATCCTGCACGCGATGCAGGCGCAGATCACCGCGGAGCGCGAAAAGCGTGCGCTGATTGCCGCGTCCGAAGGCCGCAAGCAGGAGCAGATCAACCTCGCGTCGGGTGCGCGCGAAGCCGCGATCCAGAAGTCCGAAGGCGAGCGGCAGGCGGCGATCAACCAGGCGCAGGGCGAAGCCGCCGCGATTCTGGCGGTGGCCGAGGCGAACGCGCAGGCGATCCAGAAGATCGCGAGCGCGATTCAGTCGCAAGGCGGGATGGACGCGGTGAACCTGAAGGTCGCCGAGCAGTATGTCGGCGCGTTCGCGAATCTCGCGAAGCAGGGCAACACGCTGATCGTGCCGTCGAACCTGTCGGATCTCGGCACCGCGATCTCGTCGGCGCTGACGATCGTCAAGAGCGCGGGGGCGGCGTCCGGCGCGAAGGGCTGAGCCCGATGATCGATGCGCGCGCGGCTGCCGCGTGCGCCGCGCCGTGCGGCGAATCGTCGCGCCGCCGGGTGACTAGCCGGTGCGATTCAGGGAGTCCAAAGCAACACGGCCCGCTTCGAGCGGGCCGTGTCGTTTGCGATGAACGTTGCGTGCGTCAGGTGCCGGCGCGCATGATGCGCGCCTTCTCGCGTTCCCAGTCGCGTTTCTTCTCGGTTTCGCGTTTGTCGTGCAGCTTCTTGCCCTTCGCGAGCGCGATGTCGCATTTCACGCGACCGCCCTTGTAGTGGAAGTTCAGCGGCACGAGCGTGTAGCCGCGCTGCTCGACCTTGCCGATCAGCTTCTTGATTTCCTCGCGGTGCAGCAGCAGCTTGCGCGTGCGAACCGGGTCGGGCTGGATGTGCGTCGAGGCTTCGGGCAGCGGGCTGATATGGGTCCCGATCAGAAAGATCTCGGCGTTCTTCACCACGACGTAGCCTTCCTTGATCTGGCCGCGTCCGGCGCGCAGCGCCTTGACTTCCCAGCCCTCAAGCACCAGCCCCGCCTCGTAGCGTTCCTCGATGTGATAATCGAAGTGCGCTTTCCTGTTATCGATGATGCTCATGAAAGGATCGGGCCAAGTCGTTTAAAATCACGATTTTAGCAAAGCGGGGCGAGAATCGCCCGGCTTGGCTTTCCCACTTCAAGCGATGCCGCGCGATTTATGGCAGATGTCCAGAAAACCGTATTGATCCGTCACTCGGCGGAACAGATGTTCGACCTCGTCACCGACGTGGCCGATTACCCCAATTTCCTGCCCTGGTGCGGCGGTGTCGAGATTCGCCGTCAGGACGAGAGCGGAATGGAAGCGCGCATCGACATCAACTTCAAGGGCATCAAGCAGCATTTCGCGACGCGCAACACGCAGCAGCGCCCGACGCGGATCGACATGGAGTTCACGGACGGCCCGTTCAAGAAATTCACGGGCTCGTGGCGTTTCACGGTGCTGCGCGCTGATGCGTGCAAGATCGAATTCGCGCTGCACTACGAGTTTTCGAGCATCCTGCTCGAGAAGATCATCGGGCCGGTGTTCAGCCACATCGCGAACACGTTCGTCGATTCGTTCGTGAAGCGCGCGGACCAGCGCTACGGAAAGGGGTGACGCGATGCTGTCGATCGAAGTCTGCTACGCACTGCCGGAGCGCCAGACGCTGATTCCGCTGTCGCTGCCCGAAGGGGCGACCGTGCGCTCGGCAATCGACGCGAGCGGCGTGCTCGCGCTGCACCCGGAGATCGATCTCGCGCACGCGAAGACGGGCGTCCACGGCAAGCTCGCGCCGCTCGATGCGCCGCTCGTCGATCACGACCGTGTCGAGATCTACCGTCCGCTGATCGTCGATCCGAAGCTTGCGCGCCAGCGGCGTGTCGACAAATCCCGCCGCGACGGCTCGATCGAGGGCCGCAAGTGGCTGCACAAGGACGCGCGCTGACGCGTTGTTCGCCCGGATTGGTCGGATCGAACGCCGCGGCGCTCAGTGGGCCGCGGCGTTTGCGTTTGTGGGCGCGCTGCCCGGCGTGTCGCCATGCCGTCGCACCGAGCCGTATACGCCGGCGAGCAGCAGCACGAGTGCGGCGATCTCGAGCGCATGCGGCATCCGCCGGTCGTACACGAACGCGTACAGCATCGCGAACACGGTTTCGAACACGATCAACTGACCCGACAGCGTGAGCGGCAGCCGCTTCGACGCGGCGTTCCACAGCCCGTTGCCGAGCCACGACGCGCCGATCGCGAGCACGAGATTCAGCAGCCAGAACAACTGCCAGCGCGATGCCGGGACGGCCGCCTGCACCATGCCGGCCGGCAGCGCGAGGATCGCCAGCCAGCAGAGCCCGCCGAGCAGGCCCGTCACGACACCCCACAGCACCGACCATTCGTTGCCGCCGAAGCGGTGATGGCGTTGCAGGTATCGTGTGTTCGCTACCGCATACCAGGTCCAGCTCGCGAGCGCGCCCGCCGCGCAGGCGATGCCCGCGAGCTTCCGAGCGAGCGTCGTCGCGTGCGCGGCGTCGGACGTAAACAGGTCGACGTTGATGCAGACGATGCCCGCGATCACCAGCGCGAGCGGGGCGGCGAGCCGCCGCAGCGGCACGGCGCCGCGCTCGCCGAGGCCCGCGAGCGTGACGGTCACGGGCAGCACGCCGACGATCAGCGAACTGGGCGCGATGCCGATCAGGTGCACGGCGCCGGACAGCAGCACGTAATACGCGACGTTGCCGACGATGGCGAGCTTCACCAGTGCGGCGAGATCCTCGCGAGTCAGCCGTGCGAGCAGCGAGCGGGTGGCGGGCAACGCGGCCGCGAGCGACACGAGGCCGTACATCGCGTAGCGGCCGGCGCTCAGCAGCAGCGGCGAGAAATCGGTCAGCAGCCGCGGAACGAGAAACACCATGCCCCACAGGGCGCCTGCCAGGACACCGTACACCACGCCGCGCCGCATCGACCGCTCCGAACAAATGACCGAGGTGCGCGCATCTTAGCGATGCCGCCACGGCGGCGTCTTGTTCATTCCTGCACTCGGAGCATGGTTCGGCGCGTCGCGCGGCTTCGACGGGCGGCGAATCAGTCCTCTACCGGATCGGGTGTCGCTTCTGTGCCGTCGGTGGCGGCACGCGTGCGCGCCGGGCGGCGCACGGTACGCAGCTTGCCGCTGTTGCCGCCGCCGCAGTAGAAGCGGTCATGACCGTCGGATTCAAGCCCCGCGACGCCGACGCCGGCCGGCATGTCGATCTGCTCGAGCACCTGGCCCGTGCGCGGATCGATGCGCCGCAGGTCGCTCTGGTCGGCTTCCCACGTGCCGTGCCACAGCTCGCCGTCGACCCACGTCACGCCGGTGACGAAGCGGTTCGATTCGATCGTGCGCAGCACGGCGCCCGATTGCGGATCCACCTGATGAATCTTGCGTTCGCGGTACTGGCCGACCCACAGCGTGCCTTCCGCCCACGCGAGCCCCGAATCGGCGCCGCCGCCGGGCGCCGGAATCGTCGCGAGCACGCGGCCCGATTCGGGATCGATCTTCTCGATGCGGTCCTCGACGATCTGGAACAGGTGGCGGCCGTCGAACGCGGTGCCCGCGTGCGCGGCGACGTCGAGCGAACGGACTGTCGTGCCGCGCTCGGGGTCGAGCGCATTCAGCTTGTCGCCGGACGCGTACCACACGTGCTGCCCGTCGAACGTGACGCCGTGCACGCCGTCGACACCCGGAAACGGGCCGTACTCGCGAAGGATGTCTGCAGTGGAGCGTTTCATGTTCGTCACCTCGTTGTTCGATGGGGCCATCCTAATCTCCCGGCAGCGCAACCGGGAGTAACAAGGTCGTCGCGAATCCGGGCAGCGGCGGCGTCATCCAGCGGCGCGCGCGCCCGCGGCCGAGCGCCTGAACCTTGCCGGTTTCCGCGAGCGCATCGAGCGCGCGTTGCACGGTGCGCTGGCTGGCGCCAAGTGCGAGCGCCAGCGCGGAGCTCGACCACGCTTCGCCGTCGGCGAGAAGCGCGAGCACGGCCGCATGGCGATCGTCGACCGGGCGCGCGAGGACGATGGTTTCGCGCACGCCGAGCGGTTCGAGCGCGAAGCCGCGCGGCGTCGCGACGACGTTCGCGAGCGGGCGCAGCACCGCGCGCAGCCGGCCCATTTCGACCCGCAGCCGCGCGCGATGCGATTCGTCGGCCTGTTTCGCACGGAACGCGGCGGCGACGAGTGCGTTTCTCGACACGTCGGCCGGCCACGCCTCGCCGAGCGCACGCGCGAGCACGAACAGCACTGGACGCCGCGCGAGCGATACGGTCGTGCGCGCGTCGCGCACCGTGTGGCGGCACGCGTCGACGACGAGCGCATTCGACTCGAACAGCGCCTCGACTTCGTCGAGCGGGACGAGCCGCGACGTGCCGCGTGCGATGAGCCGCGCGGCCGGTGCGTCGAGCACGCGCGCCGCGGTGTCGACCTCGGCCGTCAGCGCGGCGATGCCGGCGGCGCGGGCGGCCGTCCGCGCCCGGGCAAGTGCCGCGCGGGCCGCCTGCGTGCGAATGCGGCGCATCGCGATGCCGGCCGCGATCAATTCATGGGCGGCGCGCGACGCGGGCGGCAGCGGTGCGGGATCGAGATGCGCGAGCAGCCGCTCGGCCTCGTCGAGATGACCGATCAGCAGCAACCGGCGCACGCCGAGATAGCGGGCATGCGCGGCGTTCGCGCGGTCGCCGTGCGCGTCGAGCGTCGCGCAGGCCGCATCGAGCGCACGCGTCGGCCAGTGCAGGTCGCGCGACGCGAGCGCGATCTCGGCCTCCGCGACGACGCAGCGCGCCCGTGCGATCGCTTCCTTCGCGCCGAATGCCCGTGCGGCGCCGCGCACGAGCGCTCGCGCCCGTTCGAAATCGCCGAGTTGCGCGAGCGCGATTCCGCGTAGCGCGAGCGCCGGCGCATCGTCGCGCAGCGCGACGCGGTTCAGCGCACCGAGCGCGTCACCGGCCGCGAGCGCGCGCGCGGCCGCCGTGATCAGCGAATCCATTCGAATCCCGACACACTTGTCACTCCCTCCGGTCCGATGCCCGGCACTAATCTAGCACCACGCACACGGCTCCGTACGCCGTGCCCGGATACCCATCGGAAGGAGCAACCCGCAATGACGACTCATCTCACCGGAACACGCGACGCATGGCTGGTCGAACGCCGCGCGCTGCTCGACGCGGAAAAGGCGCTGACGCGGCAAAGCGACGAACTCGCGCGGCGGCGCCAGGCGCTGCCGTGGGTGCGCGTCGACAAGACCTACCGATTCGATACCGAAGCCGGACAGGCGACGCTCGACGACCTGTTTCGCGGCCGTTCGCAACTGCTCGTCTATCACTTCATGTTCGGTCCCGACTACAAGGCGGGCTGCCCGTCGTGCTCGGCGCTCGCCGACGGCTTCGACGGCTTCGCCGTGCATCTGGCGCACCACGACGTGACGCTCGCAGCCGTGTCGCGCGCGCCGCTCGCGAAACTGCTCGCGTACCGGCAGCGGATGGGGTGGACGTTTCCGTGGGCGTCGTCGGTCGGCAGCGATTTCAACTTCGACTTCAACGTGTCGTTCACCGAAACGCAGCAGCGCGCGGGCGACGTCGAATACAACTATGCGCGGGCCGGCCACGCGATGGACATGGATCCGCCGCCGGCGCCCGTCGTGCAGTTCGCGGCCACGTGCGGCACCGATGCGGCCACGTATTCGCGCGACCGGCCGGGGATGAGCGCGTTCGTGCGCGAGGACGGCGCCGTCTATCACACGTATTCGACCTACGCGCGTGGCCTCGACGGATTGTGGGGGATGTACCAGTGGCTCGATCGCGCGCCGCGCGGCCGCAACGAGGCCGGCCCGTGGTGGCGCCGTCACGACGAGTACGCGCGCGGCTGATCGGCCGGCTGCGAGCGGGAGCACGCGATGACACGGCCGACAACCGGCGAGACGGCCGCCGATCCGCGGGCATTCGGCGTGGCGGTCGCGGCCGTGTTCGCGGTCGCCGCGATGGCGTGGCTGGGGCAGCACGCATCGATGGCCGCGATGGGCGGCGAGCCGATGCCCGGCGGCTGGATGGCCTCGGCCGCCTGGCTGCGGCCGTGCGGTCAGGGCGCCGGGCGCGCGTTCGCGGCGTTCGCCGGAATGTGGGGCGCGATGACGGTGACGATGATGCTGCCCGTGCTCGCGCCGCAGCTCTGGCATTACCGGCAGCGCATCGGCCCGCGGACGGCGCGCTCGGCCTGGCTCGTCGTCGTCGCGGGGGCGGGATATTTCTCGGTCTGGATGGCGCTCGGAGCGCTCGTGTTTCCGGCCGGCCTCGCACTGACGGCGGCCGCCGCCCGGCTACCGGCGCTCGCCCGTGCGATGCCCTTCGTGGCCGGCGCCATCGTGCTGGCCGCGGGCGCGTTGCAATTCTCCGGATGGAAGGCGCGCCGGCTGGCGTGCTGCGGGCACGGCCGGCAGGCGGCGGCGCACGCACACCAGTCGCGAGCGTCGTCCGTCACGGCATGGTGGTACGGCGTGCGCGCTGCCATCCGGTGCGGGGCGTGTTGCGGCAACCTGATGGCGATCGCGCTGGCGGCCGGCATGATGGATCTGCGCGTGATGGCCGCCGTGACGGCGGCGATCGCCGCCGAACGCGTTGCGCCGGCCGGCGGGCGCGTCGCGAGGGTCGTCGGTTGCGGGGCGGCGGCGGGCGGCATGGCGATGATCGTCCGCGCGGCCGGGCTGGCGTGACGCACGGCAGGCAAGCCGCTTCGGCGGGTCGCCGGGCGCGCCGTGCGCGGCCGCTTCCGCCGCGGCCGCTTCCGCCGCGGCCCTGCGGCCCTGCCGCGACGCGGGCACTTGCCGCCCAGCCGCCGGTTGCGCGAATGGCTCGATGCGGCGATGAAACGAAAAGCGATCGAAAGCGAACCGAACGGCGATCCGAACGATTCGGCCCCCGAACGGCCGGAACCGGCTAAGCCGTTGTTCGTGTTGTGAAAATTCGTGGCGCTTCGCGTATAATTCGCTTTTGCGCCCATAGGATTTGCCATGCGTCTGATCCAAAAAGCACTCACTTTCGATGACGTGCTCCTCGTTCCCGCCTTCTCCGACGTTCTCCCGCGCGACACCAGCCTCAAGACCAAGCTGACCCGCAACATCTCCCTGAACATGCCGCTCGTGTCCGCCGCGATGGACACGGTCACCGAAGGTCGCCTCGCGATCGCGATGGCGCAGCAGGGTGGCGTCGGTATCGTCCACAAGAACCTCACGCCGGCCGAACAGGCCCGCGAAGTCGCGAAGGTCAAGCGTTTCGAGTCGGGCGTCGTCCGCGACCCGATCACGGTGCCGCCGCAAATGAAGGTGCGCGACGTGATCGCGCTGTCGCGCCAGCATGGCATCTCGGGCTTCCCGGTCGTCGAAGGCCCGCAGCTCGTCGGCATCGTTACGAACCGCGACCTGCGTTTCGAAACGCGCCTCGACGAGCCGGTCAAGTCGATCATGACGCCGCGCGAGCGCCTCGTCACGGTCAAGGAAGGCACGCCGCTTGCCGAAGCGAAGGCGCTGATGCACAGCCACCGCCTCGAGCGCGTGCTGGTCGTCAACGACGCGTTCGAACTGCGCGGCCTGATGACCGTCAAGGACATCACGAAGCAGACCGAGCACCCGGACGCGTGCAAGGACGAACACGGCAAGCTGCGCGCAGGCGCGGCGGTCGGCGTCGGTCCGGACAACGAAGAGCGCGTCGAGCTGCTGGTGCAGGCCGGCGTCGACGTGATCGTCGTCGATACCGCGCACGGTCACAGCAAGGGCGTGCTCGAGCGCGTGCGCTGGGTCAAGCAGAACTTCCCGCACGTCGAGGTGATCGGCGGCAACATCGCGACGGCCGCCGCCGCGAAGGCGCTCGTCGAATACGGCGCGGACGCGGTCAAGGTCGGTATCGGCCCGGGTTCGATCTGCACGACGCGGATCGTCGCGGGCGTCGGCGTGCCGCAGATCAGCGCGATCGCGAACGTGTCGGAAGCGCTGAAGGGCACCGGCGTGCCGTGCATCGCCGACGGCGGCGTGCGCTTCTCGGGCGACGTGTCGAAGGCCCTCGCGGCCGGCGCGAACGCGGTGATGATGGGCAGCATGTTCGCGGGCACCGAAGAGGCGCCGGGCGACGTGTTCCTGTACCAGGGCCGCCAGTACAAGTCGTATCGCGGCATGGGTTCGGTCGGCGCGATGAAGGACGGCGCGGCAGACCGCTACTTCCAGGACAACTCGGCGAACATCGACAAGCTCGTGCCGGAAGGCATCGAAGGCCGCGTCGCGTACAAGGGTTCGGTCAACGCGATCCTGTTCCAGCTGGTCGGCGGCGTGCGCGCCAGCATGGGCTACTGCGGCTGCAAGACGATCGACGAGCTGCACGAGAAGGCCGAATTCGTCCAGATCACCGCGGCGGGCATGCGCGAGTCGCACGTGCACGACGTGCAGATCACGAAGGAAGCACCGAACTATCACGTGGACTGATCGCCGATGAAACCGCTGCTGCGAGCCGTGCTGATCGTCGATGCCGTGCTGCTGCTGGCGTTCGGCGTGCTGTTCGTGCTGACGCCCTGGCAGGCGCTGTTCAACGCGCTGCAACTGGCGAACATCCAGCCGGCGATGCTCGGCCAGGCGTTCGGTATCGCGCTGCTCGGGCTCGCGTGGCTCGCGTTTCATGCGGCGTTCAACGGCGATCTCACGGCGCCCGTCGCACGGTCGGTCGGCCACGTGTACTGGCTGACCGGCGTGCTGACGGTCGTGTGGTCGATCGGCACCGGCAACGGGCCCGCGCTCGCCGCCGCCGGCCGGGTGCTGTCGGCCGTGGCCGGGGTCGCGCTGATCGTGCTCGGCCTCGGCGGCGTGCGGCTCGCATCGGCCGTGCGCCGGCGCGAGAAAGTGCAGGCGCTCGAGGGCCGGGACGCGAAGCGTCCGGTCGAACCGGCGCCGGCCTCCGCCTCCGCAGCGCAGCCGCGGGTCGAGCCGGTCGTCGGCCGTCCGGTGGCGCCTTCGGCGGCGCCGGCCGCGGCGACCCCATCGGCCGCGTCCGAGCGCGCGTCAGGCAGCGTCGCGTTCGACGCGCGCCCGCCGTCGCAGGATTGACCGGCGATGCGTCGCGCGTGCCGCCGCCGCCCGACGCCGCTGTCCATGCTTTTGACGCAGCGCTCGATGCGCTGCTTTTCTTATTCTCTTCATCCCGTCCGCAGCCATGCACGACAAAATCCTGATTCTCGACTTCGGTTCGCAAGTCACCCAACTGATTGCACGGCGCGTGCGTGAAGCGCACGTCTACTGCGAAATCCATCCGAACGATGTGTCCGACGACTTCGTCCGCGAGTTCGCGCCGAAGGCCGTGATCCTGTCGGGCAGCCACGCGAGCACGTACGAAGACCATCAGCTGCGCGCGCCGCAGGCGGTGTGGGATCTCGGCGTGCCGGTGCTCGGCATCTGCTACGGCATGCAGACGATGGCCGTGCAGCTCGGCGGCAAGGTCGAGTGGAGCGACCATCGCGAATTCGGCTACGCGGAAATGCGTGCGCACGGCCATACGCGCCTGCTCGACGGCATCGAGGATTTCACGACGGCCGAAGGCCACGGGATGCTGAAGGTCTGGATGAGCCACGGCGACAAGGTTGCCGAGCTGCCGCCGGGCTTCGCGCTGATGGCGTCGACGCCGAGCTGCCCGATCGCCGGCATGGCCGACGAGGCGCGCGGCTACTACGCGGTGCAGTTCCACCCGGAAGTCACGCACACCGTGAAGGGCCGCCAGATCATCGAACGCTTCGTGCTGCAGATCGCCGGCGCGAAGCCCGACTGGATCATGAAGAACCACATCGAGGAAGCCGTCGCGAAGATCCGCGAGCAGGTCGGTGACGAGGAAGTGATTCTCGGCCTGTCGGGCGGCGTCGATTCGAGCGTCGCGGCCGCGCTGATCCATCGTGCGATCGGCGATCAGTTGACGTGCGTGTTCGTCGACCACGGCCTGCTGCGCCTGAACGAAGGCAAGATGGTGCTCGACATGTTCGAGGGCCGCCTGCATGCGAAGGTCGTGCACGTCGATGCGTCCGACCAGTTCCTCGGTCATCTGGCCGGCGTGACCGATCCGGAAGCGAAGCGCAAGATCATCGGCCGCGAGTTCGTCGAGGTGTTCCAGGCCGAGGCGAAGAAGCTGGCGAAGGCGAAGTGGCTCGCGCAGGGCACGATCTACCCGGACGTGGTCGAATCGGGCGGCACGAAGACGAAGAAGGCGACGACGATCAAGAGCCACCACAACGTCGGCGGCCTGCCGGAAACGCTCGGCCTGAAGCTGCTCGAGCCGCTGCGCGACCTGTTCAAGGACGAAGTGCGCGAGCTGGGCGTCGCGCTCGGCCTGCCGCCGGAGATGGTGTACCGTCATCCGTTCCCGGGCCCGGGCCTGGGCGTGCGGATTCTCGGCGAAGTGAAGCGCGAGTACGCGGACCTGCTGCGCCGTGCGGACGCGATCTTCATCGAGGAGCTGCGCAACACGACCGCGACCGCGCACGATGCGGCTGCCGGCCTGTGCGGCGAGGCCGATGTCGGCAAGAGCTGGTACGACCTGACGAGCCAGGCGTTCGCGGTGTTCCTGCCGGTCAAGTCGGTCGGCGTGATGGGCGATGGCCGCACGTACGACTACGTGACGTCGCTGCGCGCGGTGCAGACGACCGACTTCATGACCGCGCATTGGGCGCACCTGCCGTACGCGCTGCTCGGCCGCGCGTCGAATCGGATCATCAACGAGGTGCGCGGGATCAACCGGGTCGTGTACGACATCTCGGGGAAGCCGCCGGCGACGATCGAGTGGGAGTAAGCATTCCGGCCGAATCGGCATTCGATTCCGCTTGCGTCGCGTTGCGTATCGTTTGATGTCGCGATAGGTCGGAAGCGGCTTGCCGGTTCGGCTGGATTGCTGTTCCGGCTGACGTCGGGGCAAGAAGCGGCCTGGCAATTGCCAGGCCGTTTTGCGTTAACGCGCGACGTCAGTCAGCGAGCGTGGTGTTTTCCGTTCCGGTCTCGGATACATCACGCATGCGCACGCACGAGCGACCGCAGATACATCGGCACCTTCGCCTTGGTCGTCGCCTGGACTCGCGACATCAACGCGTGATCGATCCGATCCAGTCCATAAGTCCGCGAAATATCGTGCTGCAACCTGCACCACAGATGGCCAGCCATCTCGGCATCGACCATCGCGCGGTGCGCACGGCCCGTTTGCGGCAACCGCAGCATCTCGGCCAGGCTCGACAGGCGGTGACTCCTGGCGTCCGGGTAGATCCGTCTCGCCACCAGCATCGTGCACGCAAACGCATGGTCGGCCGACATGCCGAGCGCCCCGAGTTCCGACTGCCAGAAGCGCTTGTCGAACCCGGCGTTGTGGGCCACGATCGCATGCTTGCCGACGAACGCCGCCGCTTCCTTCATGACGTCGGACGCCGGCGGCGCCGTCGCGATCATGTCGTTCGTGATGCCGGTGAGCGCAACGACATCGGACGGGATGCGTCTGCCTGCATTCATCAAACTCTGGAAACGGTCGACGACTTGCCCGTCGCGTAGCAGGATGACGGCAATTTCGGTCGCACGGTCGCCCAGATTCGGCGACAGCCCGGTTGTTTCGAAGTCCAGTACCGCGACGGTTTGCATGGTTGAATTCGGATGCTTCATCAGAGGATGTCGAGTTTGGCCGAGAGGGTAGCATTTTCGTGCTCGCGAACGGCGGATTCATCGAGCGGCGAGCGGACCGGCTTCCGATTGACGATAATGAAATTACGCTCCCGGCCTGTCGGAGATGCCACCGTGACTCAACTGACGCTACCCGGATTCGATACGCCGCCGCCGGTTCCCGTGCACCGCTTCTTTTTCGCCGTGATGCCGGATCCGGCTGCGGCCGTGCGCATTGCCGGCATGGCCAAAAGCTTGCAACTCGAGAAGGACAGCCCGATGGATACCGAGCGTCTGCATGTCACGCTGGGTTCTCTGGGCGATTTCGCTTATGTGCCGGGTGCCACCCTTGCGCGGGCACGTGCGGTGGCGGACCGCGTGGCTGTGCCGTCTTTCTCCGTGAGGTTCGACAAGATCATCAGCTTCAATGGGCGGCCCGGGCATCAGCCGCTGGTGCTGACGGGGCGGGCCGGTCTGGAAGACTTGATCGATTTTCGACGGCGGTTGCGAGACGCGCTGAAACGAGCGGGCGTGCGCGTTTTTCCGTCGAGTTTCACCCCGCACGTGACGCTGCTGTACGGCGCGGGGAGGCCAGACGAGTACAGGGTCGAGCCGATTACCTGGACCGCGTTCGACTTCGTCCTGATCGATAGCTGGCTCGGCAAGTCGCACTACGACGTGTTGGGGCGCTGGCCGCTGACGACCGGTGGCCCGTCGGGATGATCGTGATGCCGCAAGTGTGGTGTCGTTTTCTGCGCATCCTGACCGGGCCGGTGCAGTGTCCCGTGCCCGCCGGGCCGCCAGCTTAGTCCCGATCGCCACCGCGATAACGAAGGTGAATCAGCGGATAAGGGCGCCCTTGTCCATCCCGCTCCGATCGCCCGCAGCGCTCGAATCCGAGCCGCTCATAAAATCCCGCCGCCGCTTCGTTCTGTTCGTTGACGTCGGTCGACAGATCGGGATGGCGCTTGAGCGCTTCCTCGACCAGCCGCCGCCCGACTCCCGCGCCGTGGTGGGCGGGATCGACGAACAGCGCTTCCATGTGACTACCGTCGAGCAGCATGAAACCGATCGGACGATCGCTCTCGTCGACGGCCAGGTCGAGCGGTGCGCGCGGCAGAAACGCGACGACTTCGGATTCGATTGAACGACGATCGTCGTCGCTCAGGAAGTGATGCGTGGCGTCGACGGCGTTGCGCCAGATATTCAGCGCGCGTGCGCCGTCGGCCTCGGTGGATTGTCGAATTCTGATCATGGTTTGATACGTTGTGATTCTGCGCTCGGCAGGTAGCTTGCTCCGTGACGGAACGAATGCATCGCGCTGATGCACAAGCGACAGCGAAGTGTCAGGCGAATGGCGGACGCGCGTTGCCCAGCACCGCCGCTCGCTCGATTGCCCTCAGCGTGACGTCGCGCACGCCCGCGCTCATCGGCAAATCGTCGCGGTCGAGTTCGTCGATGCCGAACCAGCGTGCGTCGAGTGCATCGTCGCCGGCGGCAGGCGTGCCGCGCAGCCATCTGCACAGCACCGCGACCATGATGAAATGCTGGCGCACTGCGCCGTGCGCATCGTAATCGAAGGCATCCAGCGCGGTGAAGATGTCGAGCGCTTCCACGTCGACCGTCGTCTCTTCCGCGATCTCGCGCACGACCGCATCCGCGAGCGGCTCGCCCGGCTCGATCTTACCGCCGGGGAAGCCCCAGCAGCCCGCATCGGGCGGATTCGCGCGGCGCACGAGCAGCACGTCGCGTTCGCGCAGCACGATGCCGATCACGGCGGGAACGGGGCGCAAGGAAGCAGCGTGGCCGGTTGCGGACATGGTCATGCGTATCCGTTGGTTCGAACGAACGCGCGGGTGTGCACGCGGCTCACCGGGCGTTTCCAGAACGTCGTTCGATCGCACGGATCACGACCATGTCGGCCGCGCCATGTCCGGCCTGCTTGGTTTCGCCGTAAAATGCGTGGCGGATGTCGAGCGGCGGCGACGCGATGCCGATGCTCCGCGCGACGAGCGGCATGCCGGCCCGTGCGAGATTGAGCGCCATCGGCGTGCCCATCACGCCGAGGCCGATAAATCCGACTGCGGTTTGCATGGTGCTGCTCCCACGGTAGGTGGCGACGATCGTGGGCGTCAGTATCGCAGCGTTTTCGCATGCCTGCCATCTGTCCCGCGACCGCGAACGCCGCGTCATCGCCACTACGCGAGGCCCGCCAGGTAAGGCCACGGATAAATACCGCGTGCATGGCCGTCGCCGAACAGGAAGCGTACGCCGTAGCCGAGCGCTTCCACGCCGTCGAGCGTCAGGCCCGGCCGCGCGTCGATGTGGCCGCCGTCGAACCGGACTTTTCGGCATTCCGCGCACGGGCAATCGCTGCGCAACCGTGCATAGCCGATGCGTTGCGTGGCGCCGTCGGGCCAATGAAGCGTCAGTGCGCGTGCCCGGTGATCGAGTGCGATTTCGGTCGGCGCGATCATCGCGACGCCTCGTCGATCTGTCCGATCGCGATCCGCACGGCCTTGCGGACTTCGGGGTCGCGATCGTCGAGCGCGTCGTGCAGCGCGGGCAGCGTCGCCCGGTCGCGCAATTCGCCGAGCGCGAGCGCGGCTTCCTTGCGCAGGTTGCTGATCGCATGAGAGAGCAGCGCGACGACGGCCGATGCCGCGGCCGCGTCGCGCAATTGGCCAAGTGCGCGTACGGCACGCAGGCGCACTTGCCAGTAATCGTCGTCGAGCGCGGCGACGAGCGGATCGCGCGCAACGGCGGCGCGCAGCTTGCCGAGTGTGGCAGCCGCTTCTTCGCGCACCTGCCATTCGACGTCGCGCAGCGCCGCGAGCAACGCGGTGACGACGGCGGTATCGCCGGCCGCGGCAAATCCGATCGCGCCGACCGCGGCGCGCCGCACGTCGGCATCGGCGTCGGTGGTCGCGACGCGGGCGAGCGGCGGCAGCGCGCGGCCGTCCTTGAGCCAGCCGAGCACGACGACTGCCTCGGCGCGTACGGCAGCGGCGCTCGCGTCGAGCGCGCGCAGCGCGGGCGCGAATGCGTCGGGGTCGCGCAATTCGCGCAAGCCGCGCAGTACGGCACCGCGCACGAACGGCTCGGGCCGGTCGGCCCAGCGGCAAAGCACGGCGCCCGATGCCGCGTTCTTCAGTTCGGACAGGCTCTGCGCGGCCGTCGCGCGCACGCCGTCGTCCGGATCGAGCAGCGCGTGGCACAGCGCGTCGACGACATCGGGCTGCTCCCATGCGTCGAGCACGCGCGCGGCCTCGCTGCGCACGTCGGCCGACGGATCGTCGCGCAGCGCCGCGACGAACGACGGCACGAGTTCGGGCGCCTCGAGATCGGCGAGTTCGAGCAGCGCGATGCGACGCACCGATGCATCGGCCGCGGCGAAGCGCGCGACGAGCGCGGCATGTTCGGCGGCCGGCACGCCGGGCAGCGGGAAAGCGGAGGAAGAAGCGGTCATGGAAAAAAATCGGTGCGGTGAAGGGGCAGGCACGCACGCTCACGCGGCGTTGCGCAACAGCGCGAGACAGCGGCGCTTGATGTCGACGAACGAGGGCTCGGTCGTGCTGTCGTCGGTGCGGGGGCGCGCGAGCGGCACGCGGATGTCGGCGACGATGCGCGCGGGCCGCGGCGACAGCATCAGGATGCGGTCGCCGAGAAACAGCGCTTCCTCGATGTCGTGCGTGACGAACAGCACGGTCGTGCCGATGCGCGACCAGATGTCGAGCAGCAGCGTCTGCATCATCCGGCGCGTCTGCGCGTCGAGCGCGCCGAACGGCTCGTCCATCAGCAGCACGCGTGGCCGGTTGATCAGCACGCGGGCGATCTCGACGCGCTGCTGCATGCCGCCGGAAAGCTGCGCGGGGTAGTGCGCGCCGAAGCCGCCGAGCCCGACGAGTTCGAGCAGTTCGGCCGCTTCGCGGCGGCGTTCGTGTGCGCTCACGCCTTTCATCTTCAGGCCGAACGCGACGTTGTCGATCACGCGCTTCCACGGAAACAGCGTGTGCTGCTGGAACACGAGCCCGCGATCGGGATGCGGGCGGTCGACCGGTTCGCCATCGACGACGATCTCGCCGTGCGTGGCCGCGAGGTGGCCGGCGAGCGCGCCGAGCAGCGTCGATTTTCCGCAGCCGGACGGCCCGAGCACGCAGACGAATTCGCCGGGCGCGATGTCGACGTCGAGCGCATCGAGCGCCGCGAAGCGCGCATGCGGCGGGCCGAGTTCGATCGTCAGCGCGCGCACGCCGACGCGGCCGGGTGCGGCCGAGGTCGTGTCCGCTGCGCTCATGGCCGGCCTCCGCGCGGTGCGTACCACGGCGTGAGCGCCGCGCCGATGCGCTTGACGAGCAGGCTGCTGCCCATCCCGAGCAGGCCGATCAGCGCCATGCCGACCACGATGTCCGGGTAGTTCTGCAACGTATAGGATTCCCACGTGAAATAGCCGATGCCGTACTGACCGGCGATCATCTCGGCCGTGACGAGGCAGAACCACGCGGTGCCCATCCCGATCGACAGGCCCGTGAAGATCGACGGCGCGGCGCCGGGCAGGATCACTTCCGCATAGAGCGCGAGGCCGCGCGTGCCGAGGCTGCGCGCGGTCGCGACGAGCCGGGGGTCGACGGCTTCGGCGCCATGCACGGTATTGAGCAGGATCGGGAACAGCGCGCCGACGAACGTGATGAACATCATGCTCAGCTCCGACGACGGAAACATCAGGATCGCGAGCGGAATCCACGCGACGGCCGGAATCGGCCGCAGCATCTCGAGCGGCGGCAGCAGCGTGTCCTCGAGCGCGCGATAGCGGCCGATCGCGAGCCCGAGGCCGATGCCGGCGACGGCCGCCGCGACGAAGCCGGCCAGCACGCGCGTGATGCTCGCGAACAAGTGCATCGGCAGCTTCGGCGATTGCAGGAACGATGCCAGCGCGGGGCCGACGTCGGCCGGCGCGGGTACGTTCGCGAACGTGACGATGCCGAGCGACAGCCGCCAGTGGACGGCCGCTTGCCACAGCGCGATGCAGGCGGCGAGCGATGCGATACGCCATGCGCGGCGGCGCATCGGTGTCGGGCGGCGGCGCGCGGCGAAATGCGGCGAGCGGGCATCACCGCTGCGCGGTGCGTCGGTGACGCGGCGTTTGACGAGGTCGAGGGTGGCAGCCATGCGGAAGTCCGGTGTCGACGAAGGGAAAGAGGGGGCGTGCGACGCTCAGCGCGCGGCGAGCGCCTGCGCGGTGACGGTCTTCGCGGCCGCATAGTCGACCACCGCGCCCGATACCTGCTGCGCGTACGCGTCGGCGCCCGACTTCAGCAGGAACGCGGTGAGCACGCCGTGCGCGTCCTTCACGTACCACGCCTGGTCGGCGAACAGCTTCAGGCCGCTTCCGTGGTCATGCACGAACACGGCGCGCACCTTCGCGGACGGGCCGAGCTTGCCGAGCGCCGCAAACGCGGCGGCGGGGCTGGCATAGTGGCGCACGGCGTCGTCGCCGGCGAGCCAGACCTGTGCGACATCGTTGAAGTCGTGGATCGGCTTGCCGGTCGACGCGTCGTTCGCGACGAGCGGCTGCTTGCCGGAGTGCTTGAGCGCCGCGTCGTAGTCGAGCCCGGACGCCTTGAATGCCGCACGGATATAGCGATCGTCGACGAACGTCGCGGGGTCGGGCGCGGTGTCGGTCTTCTTCAGCAGCTTCAGCGTGTCGATGGCCGTCGCGACCGCTTGCCGGTATTCGGGCTTCCACGTCAGGTCGCGGGTCTGGATGCCGAGCGGCCCGTGATACAGGTAGTCGACTGGCGCCTCGATGCCGGTGACCTTCTCGATCAGCAGGCTGTACTTTTCCGGGTTCTGCGCGAGCAAGCGGTTCGCTTCGATCGCGGCGCGCAGATAGGCCACCACGATTTCCGGATAGCGCCGCGCGTAATCCGCGTCGACGAGCGCGCCGTGGAAGGTCGGCGCGTGGGTCTGCGCGCCGTCGTAGATCTTGCGCGCGATGCCGCGGTACGGGAACAGATCGGCGAACGGCACGAAGTCCGCATGTGCGTCAATCTTGTTCGCCTTCAGCGCGCTGCCGGCCACTTCGGGCGCCTGCGTGACGATGTTCACGTCGGTATCGGGGTTCCAGCCCTGGGCCTTGATCGCGCGCAGCAGCATGCCGTGCGCGGTCGATGCGAACGGCACCGAGATCGTCTTGCCCTTCAGGTCGGCCAGCCCGCGCACCGTCGAATTCGACGGCACGACGATCCCGTTGCCGCTGCCGTCGATGCTGCCGTCGAGCACGGTGATGAACACGCTGCGGCGGCCGGCCTTGCGGAACGCCGCGCCGTTCAGCGCGCCGGGGAAATCGGCCATCGCGCCGAAGTCGAGCTTGCCGGCGACCATCTCGTTGGTCAGCGGCGCGCCGGACGTGAAATCCTTCCACTGCACGTCGTACTTCACGTCCTGGTACTTGCCGGTGCGCGGCAGGTACTTGTCGAGCAGATGCAGTTCGCGGATCAGCAGGCCGCCGGTCGCGCAATTGATCGTCGTGTCCTGCGTGCCGATCGCGATGCGGATCGTCTCCGCATGCGCGAAACCGGTGGCCGCGACCGCGATCGACGCGGCGAGCAGGCGGAACATCCGTAGCGTTCTCTTCATGTGTCGTGAGTCCGGTAGTGGGGGGCAGTGCGCGGGTGGCGCGCCGTGTCAGCGCAGCAGGTAAGGGATGTCGACCTTGACCGCGCCGGTCGGGCAGTCGCGTTCGCACGGCATGCAGTACCAGCATTCGTCGAACTGCATGTACGCCTTGCCCTTGGTGACGTCGATCGCGAGCAGGTCGAGCGGGCACACGTCGACGCAGACGGTGCAGCCCTTGTCGGCGATGCACAGCGCCTCGTCGATCGTCACGGGCGCGCTGCCGCGCTGGAAGATGTCGTGCGGGGTATGGGGCATGGCAAGGTTCCTCAAAGGGCGGCCGCGAGCGCGGCCGGTTCGCGGATGCGCAACTGCGCATAGGCGCCGCGTTCGTCGTCGGCAAGCGGCACGACGTACGGTTCGACCGGCCGCTTCTCGCTGCGCATCGCGCCCGCGGCATCCTTGCGCAGCCACGTGTGGCAGAACCATTCGGCGTCGTTGCGGTGCGGAAAATCGACGCGATGGTGGTACAGCCCCCAGCGGCTCTCGGTGCGGAACAGCGACGCGCGTGCGGCCATTTCCGCGCAATCGCGGATCGCGCGTACTTCGGCCGCACGCATCAGTTCATGTGGATTGTCCGCCTTGATTTCTTCGATATCCTCAGTAATTCCGTCAAAACGTTGAAGCCCGATTTCCATCTTGCGCGTCACCTTCGGCGGTTGCAGGTAGTCGTTCACCATGCGGCGCAGCTTGTACTCGACCTGCGCCGGCGCCAGGCCGCGCTCGCGCAGCAACGGCGCGAGCACGCGCGAGCGCTCGGCATCGACCTGCTGATCGTCCACCGGCGCGTGTTCGCGGCCGGCCACGTAGTCGGCCGCGTTTTGCCCGGCGAACCAGCCGTACGTGAAGGCGCCGAGCATGTAGTTGTGCGGAACGGCCGCCATGTCGCCGGCTGCGTACAGCCCCGGCACGGTCGTCTCCGCGCGCGCGTTCACGTACACGCCCGATGCGCTGTGGCCGCTGCAGAAGCCGATCTCCGAGATGTGCATCTCGACCATCTGGCTGCGGTAGTCGGTGCCGCGCCCCGCATGGAAACGGCCGCGGCTCGGCCGTTCGTTCGTATGCAGGATCTGCTCGATGGTCCGGATCGTTTCTTCCGCGAGATGATCGAGCTTCAGGAACACGGGGCCGTTGCCGCTCTGCAGTTCCTGGTAGAACTCCCACATCATCTGGCCGCTCCAGTAGTCGCATTCGATGAAGCGCTCGCCCTTGCCGTTCGCGGTGAAGCCGCCGAGCGGGCCCGTCACGTACGCGCACGCCGGGCCGTTGTAATCCTTGATCAACGGATTGATCTGGAAGCATTCGAGGTTCGCGAGCGCCGCGCCCGCGTGATAGGCCATCGCGTAGCCGTCGCCCGCGTTGGTCGGGTTCTCGTACGTGCCCATCAGGTAGCCCGATGCCGGCAGACCGAGGCGGCCGGCCGCGCCGCAGCAGAGGATCACGGCCTTCGCGCGGATCACGTGGAATTCGGCGGTGCGGCAATCGAAGCCGAGCACGCCGCTCGCGCGGCCCTGCGCATCGGTCAGCACGCGCGTCGCGACGATCCGGTTCGTGATCGCGATGCGTGCGCGCTTGAGTTGCCGGTACAGCACCTTCTTGATGTCGTGGCCCTCCGGCATCGGCAGCACGTACGAGCCCATGTGATGGACTTTCTTCACCGCGTAGTCGCCGGTGCCGTCCTTCTCGAACTTCACGCCCCAGCGGTCGAGCTGCTCGATCGTCGCGAAGCTGTGCGTCGCGTACGTGTACACGGCTTCCTGGTCGACGATCCCGTCGTTGGCGATCGTGATCTCGCGCGTGTACTGCTCGGGCGTCGCATGACCGGGAATCACCGCGTTGTTCAGGCCGTCCATCCCCATCGAGATCGCGCCGCTGCGTTTCACGTTGGCCTTCTCGAGCAGCAGCACGCGCAGGGACGGATCGCGCTCCTTCGCCTTGATGGCCGCCATCGGGCCGGCCGTGCCGCCGCCGACCACGACGACGTCGTATTCGTGCACATGGGTATTCATCGCGGGTTCCTTGCAGGTTTGCGCGCCTTCTGCCGATCGACGCGCAGCCGGTACTGGAAGGCGTCGCCGCGGAAGTAGAGGTATTCGTAGTCGATCGGCGCACCCGATGCGTCGTGCGTGAGACGCTCGATACGCAGGACGGGGCTGCTTTCCTCGACGTGCAACGCGTCGACGATTTCGTCGTCGGCGAGGATCGCGTCGATCGACACGTCGGCATGGCCGAGCGGAATGCCGCAGTCGTTCTCCAGGATCAGGAAGATGTCGCGGGTCGCGAGATCGGCGCCGGCGAGGCGCTTGCCGAGCGCTTCGGGCACCCAGGTCTGTTCGAGCGACACGGGTTCGCGGTTCAGCAGCCGCACGCGGTGGATCTCG
The DNA here is from genome assembly GCF_002959955.1 of Burkholderia sp. BE12. Classification (NCBI taxonomy): domain Bacteria; kingdom Pseudomonadati; phylum Pseudomonadota; class Betaproteobacteria; order Burkholderiales; family Burkholderiaceae; genus Burkholderia; species Burkholderia sp. BE12. The sequence goes on from NZ_PREY01000008.1 coordinate 214,618, forward strand.
ACGAGCGGCGCGCCTTCGGGCACGTTCAGCTTCGTCGCGAGATGGCGATCGGCCTTCACGGTGCGCAGGCTGCGCAACTGGTTGACGATCTCGTAGCCCATCGACGACATCGCCTCGGCGAACCCCTGCAGCGACGTCACGTTCTGGAAGGCCTTCGGCTTCGACACGAACGTGCCCTTGCCGTGCAGCTTGAACAGCAGGCCTTCCTTCTGCAGGTCGCCGAGCGCCTGGCGCACCGTGATGCGGCTGACGTCGAACATCGCGCAGAGTTCGTGCTCGGACGGCATCCGGCTGTGCGGTGCATAGGTGCCGTCGAGAATGCGCGCGCGTAGCGTGTCCTTGATCTGCACGTAGAGCGGGGCCCCGGACAGCGGCACGACGTTGGGTGAAGTCATCGGTCAACTTGTTATGACAAGATGGGGCGAGTGTAGCCAGCGCCAGTGCGTGCCCCAACCAACCATTTCTGCTTTCGAATTTCCCGTTTCGGAAAAGCGGCGCGGCAGCTGGCGGGCGCCCGGATGATTCGACCCTTGCGAGTCGCGCTGAATCGCCGACAATAAAAATTCCACGGCCCATGCGCCGCACATGTCGATTTCCCGCTGCGTCGCCCGTCGTATCGATATCGAGCGGGCAGCACGCCGCGCCATGCGGCTGGCGCCCGATTGCCGCGAATGGCGCAACGAACGAGGAGATGCCACATGACACGCCACATACCGGATTCCCGATACCGCTGGGTGATCGTCGCCGCGGGCGGCCTGATGGGCTGCGTCGCGATCGGCGCGATGTTTTCGTTACCGGTGTTCCTGCGGTCCATCGCGCGCGATACGGGCTGGTCGATGACCGGCATTTCCGGCGCGATGACGCTCGGCTTCATCGCGATGGCGTTTGCGAGCATGGCATGGGGCAGCCTGTCGGACCGCGTCGGCACGCGGCCGGTCGTCATCGCGGGCGCCGTGCTGCTGTCGGCGAGCCTGGCGCTGGCGAGCCGCGCGCCGTCGCTGCTCGTGTTTCAGCTGACCTTCGGCCTGGCCGTGGGCAGCGCGACGGCCGCGATATTCGCGCCGATGATGGCGTGCGTGACCGGCTGGTTCGACACGCACCGCAGCCTCGCGGTATCGCTCGTGTCGGCAGGCATGGGGATGGCGCCGATGACGATGGCGCCGCTGGCCGCATGGCTCGTGTCGGTGCGCGACTGGCGCACGTCGATGCTGCTGATCGCCGCGCTGGCGGCCGTCGTGATGATTCCGGTGTCGCTGCTGGTGCGTCGGGCGCCGGCGCTCGACGCGGCACCCGCGCGCACTGTGCCCACGCCTGCGTCCGCCGGCACGCCCGCCGCGATGTCGGTCGCCGATGCGCTGCGCTCGCCGCAGTTCAGGGTGCTGCTGCTGACCAATTTCTTCTGCTGCGCGACGCATTCGGGCCCGATCTTTCATACGGTCAGCTACGCGGTGACCTGCGGGATTCCGCTGATCGCCGCAGTGTCGATCTACAGCGTCGAAGGGCTCGCGGGCATGGGCGGCCGGATCGCGTTCGGGATCCTCGGCGACCGCCTCGGCGCGAAGCGCATGCTGGTGGCGGGGCTGCTCGCGCAGGCGCTCGGCGCGCTCGGCTATTACTTCGTGCGCACGCTCGACGGCTTCTACGCGGTCGCGACGCTGTTCGGCTTCATCTATGCGGGCGTGATGCCGCTGTATTCGGTGCTCGCGCGCGAGAATTTCCCGCTGCGGATGATGGGCACCGTGATCGGCGGCTGCGCGATGGCCGGCAGCCTCGGGATGGCCACGGGCCCGGTCGCGGGCGGCCTGATCGTCGACACGCTCGGCAGCTACGGCTGGCTGTACCTCGGATCGTTCGCGATCGGGATCGGCGCGTTCCTGATCGCGACGATGTTCCGCCCGTTCGCGAAAGCGCGGCCGGAAACGGCGGCAGCGTAATCGGGCAGCGCAGGCGGGGGCGGCTGGCGTTTTCGTCGAGTCGGCAGCGGCCAGTGGGAACGTCGTGGATAAAAAATGGGTGCGGATATTGCCTCCGTCTGAAAGCGTCCGGACGGCGCTCAGCCTGCTGCGGCGCAGCAGAGCGGCAAGTGGTGGCGATCGGCGCGCATGCGCTGCGATTCGGCCCCTAAAAATGCAATATCGAGCATATATTCGAAGAGCCTGTCATACCGGCGTCACCCTGCTAGAATTCGGCCTGCCGCATTGTTCCCATTGACTGATGAGATTGCTTGACGCCCTGGTCGAACAACGTATTGCCGCCGCCGCCGCGCGGGGCGAGTTCGACGATTTGCCGGGTACCGGCGCGCCGCAGGCGCTGGATGACGACCTGCTCGTGCCCGAGGAGGTGCGGGTGGCCAACCGTATCCTGAAGAACGCGGGCTTCGTGCCGCCGGCCGTCGAGCAACTGCGCGCGCTGCGCAACCTGCACGACGAAGTGCAGGCAGTCAGCGACCGTGCCGCGCGCTGCCGGCTGCAGGCGAAGATCCTCGCGCTCGACATGGCGCTCGAATCGCTGCGCGGCGGCCCGATGGTGATGCCGCGCGACTACTGTCGGCGCATCGCGGAACGCCTGTGCGAGCGCGGGCTCGACGACGCGCCCGCCGAAGCGGGGACGATGTGACGTCGGACGCGCTGCACGACGCAGCCTGCTCGGCAGCCGCCGCGGCCGCTGACCCCGCCGCCGATTCTCCCGTTCACGAAACCGCGCCCGTATCGGCGCGCGACCTGCATTTCATGCGTCTTGCCCAAGCCGCCGCCGAAGAGGCGCGCGCGGCCGGCGAAGTGCCGGTCGGCGCGGTGCTCGTGCGCGGCGACGAAGTGATCGCACGCGGCTTCAACCATCCGATCGGCGGGCACGACCCGTCCGCGCATGCCGAAATGGCCGCGCTGCGCATGGCCGCCCGGCAACTGCAGAATTACCGGATGCCCGGCTGCGAGTTGTACGTGACGCTCGAGCCGTGCCTGATGTGCGCAGGCGCGATCATGCATGCGCGCATTGCGCGGGTCGTCTATGGCGCCGCCGATCCGAAGACGGGCGCGTGCGGCAGCGTGATCGACGCATTCGCGAATCCGCAGCTCAACCACCACACCGAAGTGACCGGCGGCGTGCTCGCCGACGAGTGCGGCGCCGCGCTGAAGTCGTTTTTCGCCGAGCGCCGTCGCGCGCTGCGCGAAGCGCGGCTCGCCCGCGACGCCGAATCCGGCGCGTCATAGGCGTCCGCCGCGCCCGTCATGGCGCGTATGCATGGTTTTTCGTGAACCGGGCACGGTTCGGACCCTCTAAGCAGGTTTGACGACCCCGACACCTTTCGCCATGTCCTTCCAGCCCGCCGCGTCCTACACCATCCGTCTGCTGGCGCCGTCCGGCTATCCGCACGACCCCGAGGCGATCAATCGCGCGCTCGAGCGCCTCAGCACCGCGCAGCAGCGCATCGAGAACATCGAGGCGACGCAGCGGCGCTTCCAGCGTTTCGGCGGCACCGACGGCGAGCGGGCGGGCGATCTGAACCGCCTCGCCGATCCCGAGCGGCCGCTGCCGGACATCGCGCTCGCGGTGCGCGGCGGCTACGGCGCCGCGCGCATCCTGCACGGGCTCGACTATCGCGGGCTCGAACGCCGGTTGCGCGATCAGCCGGTCGCGCTCGTCGGTCACAGCGACTTCACGGCGATCCAGCTGGCGCTGTACGCGAAGGCGCGCATCAAGACGTTCGGCGGCCCGATGCTGTCGGCGGATTTCGGCGCGGAAACGCCGAGCGACTTCACGATGCAACATTTCTGGCAGACGCTGACGCAGCCGAGCACGACGATCGTCGCCGACGCACCGCAGGTGCAGACGGTGAACGTGACGGGCACGCTGTGGGGCGGCAACCTGGCGATCCTCACGTCGCTGATCGGCACGCCGTACATGCCCGACATCGAGGGCGGCATCCTGTTCATCGAAGACGTCAACGAGCAGCCGTTCCGGATCGAACGGATGATCTATCAATTGCATCTGTCGGGGCTGCTCGCACGCCAGCAGGCGCTCGTGCTCGGCCAGTTCACCGGAGCGCGGCCGTTCGAGTACGACAACGGCTACGACATGCAGGCGATGATCGATCAAGTGCGCGCGGTGGTCGGGATTCCGGTCGTCACGGGGCTCCAGTTCGGCCATGTGCCCGACCTGCTGACGCTGCCGTTCGGCGCCCAGGCGCAACTGGTCGCGAATGCGCACGGGTTCCGGCTCACGCTGTCGGACTATCCGCACCTCAGCTGAGGGCGGGACGATCGATCGAAAGGGCGGGGTCGGTTCATCGTTTCCCGCCTTTTTCTTTATGTAAATGCGCAACTAACGGTCCATATTTTTCATCGACGTCTGCCCGATCTTCATCCGGTTGTGCACCATTTTTGTCAACAAAATGACCGGACGGGTATACGACGAGAAGCGCCTCCATATTGCCTGTTCGGCTTGCTGCGCATGAATTCTGTGCGCGGCGCACCGAATGGAGACATGCCGCCGCGCGCCAATTGTGCGAAATCCTGCAAAAGAATTGTTGACAATCTTTATGTCCGTCCTAGGATGAGGATCATCACACGATGCAGATCATGAACGAGCCCGATTCCCATCCGTCCGGTGCAGCCGGTCCCGAAGCGATCGCCGAGCGCATCCGTACCGCGATCCTCGAGCATCGGCTCGCGCCCGGCGCGAAGCTGACGGAGGCGCAGCTCTGCGACGTGTTCGGCGTGAAGCGCGGGACGATCCGCCAGGCGCTCGCGCAGCTCGCGACCGACAAGCTGGTCGACCTCGAGCCGAACCGCGGCGCGTTCGTCGCGAGCCCGACGCTGCAGGACGTGCATGAAGTGTTCGAGATGCGCCGGATCATCGAGCTTGCCGTGGTCGAGCGGCTCGCGACCGGCCCCGGCGCCAGGCGGCTGAAGGGCGTCGCGGCGCTGATCGACAAGGAGCGCAAGGCGTTCGAGCGGCACGATTTCGCGGCGTGGATCCGGCTGTCGGGCGAATTCCATACGGCGCTCGCGACGCTGATGGGCAATGCGACGCTCAGCGAGTGCCTCGAAGGGCTCGTCGCACGTTCGACGCTGATGTCGGCGCTGTACGAATCGCACGGGCGCAGCCCGTGCTCGTGCGACGACCACGACGAGATCCTCGCCGCACTGGAGGCGGGCGATCCGAAGCGGGCGGTGACGCTGATGGCGCGCCACCTGCAGCATGTCGAACTGAAGATGCTGGACCGGCCCGCGCAAGGGCAGGTCGATTTGCGCGAAGTGTTCGGCGGCGCCTGAACGGCGACGCGAACCCGGCCGCGCGCCACACGACGAGAGCAATGCAGGCCTGCGGTGTTTGCCGCGGGCCGCTGGTCCGACTCCGGGCGACGATCCGGAGCGATATCGATGACGGTGGAGCGGCCACCCGGCCGCGTCAAGGAGAAGTCATGGCTCAGTTCAGTGTGGCGCACGACAGCGCCTATCCGGCGGAAGAAGGCGGCGAGGGCGGCGACCCGGCACTGCCGGATGGTTACAGCGAACGTCTGTACAACGAAGATTTGGCACCCCTTAAAAATCAGACATGGGGTGCGTACAACATCTTCGCGTTCTGGATGTCGGACGTGCACAGCGTCGGCGGCTACGTGTTCGCGGGCAGCCTGTTCGCACTCGGGCTGACGAGCTGGCAGGTGCTGATCGCGCTGATCGTCGGCATCGGCCTCGTGAACGGGCTGTGCAACCTGATCGCGCGACCGAGCCAGCAGATCGGCGTGCCGTATCCGGTCGCGTGCCGCGCGACCTTCGGCGTGCTCGGCGCGAACGTGCCGGCCGTGATCCGCGGGCTGATCGCGATCGCCTGGTACGGCATCCAGACTTATCTCGCGTCGAGCGCGCTCGTGATCGTCGTGCTGAAATTCTTCCCGCAATGGCTGCCGTATGCGGACGTCCATCGCTACGGCTTCCTCGGGCTGTCGGCGGTCGGCTGGGCCGGCTTCATGCTGCTGTGGGTGCTCCAGGCGTTCGTGTTCTGGAACGGGATGGAGACGATCAAGAAGTTCATCGACTTCGCGGGCCCGGCCGTCTATGTCGTGATGTTCATCCTGGCGGGCTACATGGTGTGGCGCGCGGGCTGGCGCAACATCGGCATCAACCTCGGCGGCGTCAAGTATCACGGCGCGGAAGTGATCCCTGTGATGATCACCGCCGTGTCGCTCGTCGTGTCGTACTTCTCCGGGCCGATGCTCAACTTCGGCGATTTCTCGCGCTACTGCCGCTCGTTCGGCGAGGTGAAGCGCGGCAATTTCTGGGGGCTGCCCGTCAACTTCCTCGCGTTCTCGCTCGTCACGGTGATTACCACCGCCGCGACGCTGCCGGTGTTCGGCGAACTGATCACCGACCCGGTCGAGACGGTCGGCCGCATCGACCATCCGACCGCGGTGATCCTCGGCGCACTGACGTTCACGATCGCGACGATCGGCATCAACATCGTCGCGAACTTCGTGTCGCCCGCGTTCGATTTCTCGAACGTCGCGCCGCGCCTGATCAGTTGGCGCGCGGGCGGGATGCTCGCGGCCGTCGCGTCGATCTTCATCACGCCGTGGAACCTGTTCAACAATCCGGCCGTGATCCATTACACGCTCGACGTGCTCGGCGCGTTCATCGGTCCGCTGTACGGCGTGCTGATCGCGGACTTCTACCTCGTCAAGCGCGGCCGCCTCGTGCGCGACGACCTGTACACGATGTCGGAAAGCGGCACCTACTGGTACACGGGCGGCGTGAACCGCCGCGCGCTCGCCGCGCTGTTGCCGGCCGCGGTGATCGCGGTCGTCTGCGTGATGGTGCCGGGCTGGCAGGGCGTCGCGAATTTCTCGTGGTTCATCGGCGCGGGGCTCGGCTTCGTGTTCTACCGGCTGCTCGTGAGCGCGAAGGCGTAAGGAGCGTGCAATGAAGATCCGACTGATCAATCCGAATACGACGCAGCGGATGACCGACGCGATGGGCCGGTGCGCGCGCGAGGTCGCGGCGGCCGGCACGGAGATCGTGGCCGTGAGCCCGCCGATGGGGCCGCCGTCGATCGAAGGGTATTACGACGAGGCGCTCGCGACGCCGGGGCTGCTCGCCGAGATCGCACTGGGCGAGCGCGACGGCTGCGACGCGTACGTGATCGCATGTTTCGGCGATCCGGGCCTGTATGCGGCGCGCGAGCTCGCGCGCGGGCCGGTGATCGGCATCGCCGAGGCCGCGATGCATGCGGCGAGCGTGCTCGCGCCGGGCTTCTCGGTCGTCACGACGCTCGCGCGCACTTGCGGGATGGCATGGCACCTCGCGGAGCGGTACGGGATGAAGCGGTTCTGCCGCAACGTGCGTGCGACCGACGTCGCGGTGCTCGAACTCGACCGGCCCGGTTCGGCCGCGCGCCGGATCATCGTCGACGAATGCCGGCGCGCGCTCGACGAGGACGGCGCCGACGCGATCGTGCTCGGCTGCGCGGGGATGGCCGAATTCGCGCACGAGATCGAGCAGCAGATCGGCGCGCCGGTGGTCGAGGGCGTCACGGCGGCCGTCAAGTGGGCCGAGGCGCTCGTCGCGCTGCGCCTCGCGACCGCGAAGCGCGGCGACTACGCGCGGCCGCTGCCGAAGCGCTACGACGGCGCGTTCGCCCGCTTCAGCCCGCCGGACGGGGATGCGGCGGATTCGGCCCCCGATTTGCCGCAACCGCACATACACACCGTCTGACACGCACTATCTGCGCCGCTGTATGGGCGCGTATGAACCTTTTCGCTACACTGGGCCGTCATCGCATCGGCTTGCGCGGCCAGCCTCCGGCACCGCGCGGTCGGTGCGAACCCGTTGTTTCAGCCCGCTTTCGTTGCATTTCGAACCATGTCACTCGATCCCAACTATCCTCGCGACCTGATCGGCTACGGCCGCCATCCCGTTCAGGCGAACTGGCCGGGGCGCGCCCGCGTCGCCGTGCAATTCGTGCTGAATTACGAGGAGGGCGGCGAGAACTGCGTGCTGCACGGCGATCCGGGCTCCGAGCAGTTCCTGTCCGAAATCGTCGGCGCGGCCGCGTATCCGGACCGCCACATGAGCATGGAGTCGATTTACGAATACGGGTCGCGCGCCGGCGTGTGGCGCATCCTGCGCGAATTCGAGAAGCGCGGGATGCCGCTGACGGTATTCGGCGTCGGCATGGCGATCGAGCGCCATCCGGAGCTTGCCCGTGCATTCGTCGAGCTCGGCCACGAAATCGCGTGCCACGGCTGGCGCTGGATTCACTACCAGAGCATGACGCCGGAACTCGAAGCCGAGCACATGCGCCTCGGGATGGAAGCGATCGAGCGCGTGACGGGCGAGCGTCCGCTCGGCTGGTATACCGGCCGCGACAGCCCCAACACGCACCGCCTGGTCGCCGAATACGGCGGCTTCCTGTACGACTCCGACAACTACGGCGACGACCTGCCGTTCTGGATGGACGTGGAGGTGTCGGGCGGCCGCACGTCGCCGCAACTGATCGTGCCGTACACGCTGGACACGAACGACATGCGTTTCGCGACGCCGCAGGGCTTCAACACCGGCGATCACTTCTTCGACTACCTGCGCGACGCATTCGACGTGCTGTACGCGGAGGGCGACGAGGCGCCGAAGATGCTGTCGATCGGCATGCACTGCCGGCTGCTCGGCCGGCCGGGCCGGTTCCGCGGGCTGCAGCGGTTCCTCGATCACATCGAGAAGCACGATCGCGTATGGGTGACGCGCCGTGTCGATATCGCGCGTCACTGGCGTGAACATCATCCGTATCAGCCCAATCATCGAAACGAAGGGAAAGCATGAAGGCGATGCGCTATACGTTGGAACAACTGAACACGATGGCGCCGAGCGCATTTGTCGCGGCGCTGTCGGGGATTTTCGAACATTCGCCGTGGGTGGCCGAAGTCGCCGCGGGCGAGCGGCCGTTCGCGAGCATCGACGCGCTGCACAAGACGATGTCGGATGCGGTGGAAACCGGCGGCGAAGCGCGCCAGCTCGCCCTGATCAACGCCCACCCGGAGCTGGCCGGCAAGGCCGCCGTGCGCGGCGAACTGACGGCCGAGTCGACCCGCGAGCAAAGCGGCGCGGGCCTCGACCAGTGCACGCAGGAAGAATTCGACAAGCTGCTGACGCTGAACCGCACGTATCGCGAGAAGTTCGGCTTCCCGTTCATCCTCGCGGTGCGCGGCTATGACCGCCACGGCATCATCGCGAACTTCGAGTCGCGCGTGAATCATTCGCGCGCCGAGGAGCTGCGCGCGAGCCTCGACCAGATCTACCGGATCGCGCGCTTTCGCCTCGACGACCTGATCGACGCCTGACACCGCAATACGGCCTGCTGCGTCGCAGCGGCCCGATCGCCTCACTGAAACAAGGAAACATCATGGCTGTTCCGCTTCTCGATCCGAACGCACCCGATTTCACGCGGCGCTACGTGAATCTTGCCGACCCGCGTCTCGGTGCGCAGGCGCTCGAGGCCAGCGACGATTTCTTCGCGCCGAAGGACCGGATGCTGAACCCCGAGCCGGCCGTCTTCATCCCCGGCAAGTACGACGACCACGGCAAGTGGATGGACGGCTGGGAGACGCGCCGCAAGCGCACGACCGGCTACGACTGGTGCATCGTCAAGCTCGCGCGCCCCGGCGTGATCAAGGGCTTCGACATCGACACGAGCCACTTCACCGGCAACTTCCCGCCGGCCGCGTCGATCGAGGCCGCGTTCGTGGCCGACGGCGCGCCGACGCAGGCGACCGAGTGGGTCGAGATCGTCGCGTCGACCACGCTGCAAGGCAACAGTCATCACTACGTCGAAGCGAGCGACGCGCGGGCGTTTACGCACCTGCGCGTGAACATCTACCCGGATGGCGGCATCGCGCGCCTGCGCGTGTACGGCCAGCCGCAGCTCGACTGGGCAGGCGCGAGCGCGACCGAGCAGTTCGACCTCGCGGCGATGGAAAACGGCGGTTACGTGGTGGCGGCGAACAACCAGCACTTCGGCGTCGCGTCGAACCTGCTGCTGCCGGGCCGCGGCGTGAACATGGGCGACGGCTGGGAAACCCGCCGCCGCCGCGAGCCGGGCAACGACTGGGCGATCATCGCGCTCGCACAGCCGGGCGTGATCCGCAAGATCGAAGTCGATACCGCGTTCTTCAAGGGCAACTACCCGGATCGCTGCTCGATCCAGGCCGCCTACGTGTCGGGCGGCACCGACAGCTCGTTGATCACGCAGTCGATGTTCTGGCCGGTGCTGCTCGGCGAACAGAAGCTGCAGATGGACAAGCAGCACTACTTCGAACACGACATCGCGTCGCTCGGCCCCGTCACGCACGTGCGACTGAACATCATTCCTGACGGCGGCGTGTCGCGCCTGCGTCTGTGGGGGACGCTCGACAAATGAAGACGCTTGCCATCGAACCGCTGACCAAGGAAGCGTTTGCGCCGTTCGGCGACGTGATCGAAACGGAAGGGGCGAAGCAGATTCCGATCAACCTCGGCACGACGATCCGCTTTCACGATCTCGCGAAAGTCGACGTGACCGATGAAGGCGGTCGCACGCTCGTCAACCTGTTCCGCGGCCAGCCGCGTACGCTGCCGTTCGAGGTGAAGATGCTGGAGCGGCATCCGCTCGGCAGCCAGGCGTTCGTGCCGCTGAACGACCAGCCGTATCTCGTCGTCGTCGCGCCCGCGGGCGATCTCGATCCGGCGAAGATCCGCGCGTTCGTGACGAGCGGCTGGCAGGGCGTCAACTATGCGAAAGGCGTGTGGCATCACCCGCTGATCGCGCTCGGCGGCGTCAGCGACTTCATCGTCGTCGATCGTGGCGGCGACGGGCTGAACCTGAACGAGCAGGATCTGCAGGAATCGCTGTGGCTGACCGACGACGCGCTGCATGCGCTGACGGCCTGAGTCGGGCCGTCCGTCCGTCCGTCGAAACCCGCGCAATCCGCGCGGGTTTTTTTATGTGCGCTGGCCGGCTCGCGAATCAGGTCGACGCGGTCTTGCCGGTATCGCGCGAACCACGGCTGCCGCGCCGCCGGTTCGCGACCGGCGCATGCCGCGCCATCAACTCGGCGACCCAGTCGACGCACACGCGCAGCTTCGCTGCCGTCGGCGTGACCTGGCTGTGCGGCTTCCAGTTCGAGATCAAGGCGATTGCCCGGCTGCCGGCATCCGTCGACGAAGTGAGGTGACCCGAAGCGTACCCGCGTTCCGACGCTGGCTTGCGGACGAAATCGCGGCGGGGCGTGCATGGCGCCGTTCCTCGCGCGTGCTATGGTGCGTGCACCTTCACCGCACGACGTCCGGTTCCGGACGTGTTCCTTCGATGAGCCAACCTGAAAACGACCTCGCGATCCTGCTGCGCACGATGCAACCCGAACTGCATCCGGGTGCGTTCGCGTTCGTGTCACTGCCCAAAGAGGGAGACGTGTCGTTGTCCGACACGATTGCGACCTTCCGCGAAGCGGAAGGGCTGACGGTCGTGGTCGGCGAGGAGACGGCCGTGCGTCGCGGCTGGCCCGTGCTGTTCCGCGCCGCGTGGATCACGCTGACCGTGCATTCCGATCTTGCCGCCGTCGGGCTCACCGCGGCATTCGCGCGAGCGCTCGGCGCGGCCGGCATCAGTTGCAACGTGATGGCCGCCGCGTATCACGATCACATCTTCGTGCCGTTCGACGACGGCCCGCGCGCGCTCGATGCGCTCGTCGCACTACAGCGCGACGCGATGCACGGCTGACGCGAGAAGGGTATTGCGCGCAGGCAAAAAAACGGGCCCGTCACCGGGCCCGCGAACGGAGAGGATGGCGCCGGCGAACGACTTCCGGCGCGCGGCGGCTTACTTGACCGCGCCGCCCTCGAACCAGGCCGCGAGCTTCATCCGCTCGTCGTCGGTCATGTGCGTGACGTTGCCGATCGGCATCGCCTTCAGGCGCACGGCCTGATCGTAGATACGTTGCGCGTTCTTCGACACTTCATCCGGCGTGTCGAACATCACGCCCGCGGGCGCGCTGCCCATCAGCGTCGGCTTGGCCGAGTGGCACTCGACGCAGCGCTGCTGCAGGACCGGCATGATGTCGTTGATCACGATCTTCGGTGCGTTGGCCGCTTGCGCTTCCGGGGCGACCGGCTTGGGCATCGTCCACACCAGCGCGCCCGACAGCAGCGCGACGCCGCCGATCGGCAGATACCACAGCTGCTTGCCGCGGTGACGCATCACGAAGAACTGGCGAATCAGCGCACCGGCCAGCATGATCAGCACGAGCACGACCCAGTTGAACTTGTTCGTGTACGTCATCGCATAGTGGTTCGACAGCATCGCGAACACGACCGGCAGCGTGAAGTACGTGTTGTGCACCGAACGCTGCTTGCCGCGCTTGCCGTAGATCGGGTTCGGTTCCTCGCCCTTGAGCATCTTGTCGACCATCTTGCGCTGGCCGGGGATGATCACGAAGAACACGTTTGCCGACATGATCGTCGCGAGCATCGCGCCGACGATCAGGTAGGCGGCACGGCCCGAGAAGATGTGGCACGCGAGGTATGCCGCGATCACGACGTAGAGGCCCACGCAGATGCCGAGCACGCGATCGTTGGTGCCGAGGATGCGGCACAGCGAGTCGTAGACGATCCAGCCGGCGGCGAGGAAGCCGAGTGCGGAGGCGACGGCGACCACCGGCCCCATGTCGAGCACGTTCTTGTCGATCAGGTACGTGTTCGGTGCGAGCAGGTACAGCACGAAGAACAGCGTGAAGCCCGACAGCCAGGTCGTGTACGACGGCCACTTCGACCAGTGCAGGTCGTCGGGCATTTCCGGCGGGGCGACCGTGTACTTCTGCATGTTGTAGAAACCGCCGCCGTGGACGTGCCACAGCTCGCCGAACACACCGCGCTTGCGCTGGTTCGGGTCGGTCGGCGGTTTCAGGCTGTTGTCGAGCGCGACGAAATAGAACGACTCGCCGATCCACGCAATGGCGACGATGACGTGCAGCCATCGCAGCGCGAGGTTCAGCCAGTCGGTGATGAAGCCTTCCATGAAACTCCTCCAGACTCAGATCGTTTGTCTTGATGCAGGCGCCGATACGTGTGTCAGCTGCCGCGATAGGTGCTGTACGACCACGGCGACACGAGCAGCGGCACGTGGTAGTGCGAGCCGGTGTCGGCGATGCCGAAGCGCAGGACGACGCGGTCGACGAAGCGGGGTTCGGGCACCTTCACGCCGAGCGCCGCGAAGTAGTCGCCGGCATGGAACACGAGTTCGTATTCGCCGGCGGCGAGCGCGGCGCCTTCGAGCAGCGGTTCGTCGCAGCGGCCGTCGCTATTGGTCAGCACGGTCTTGATCGCGCGGCGCGAATCGCCGTCCAGCGCGTAGAGGTCCACCTTGATGGCAGCGCCGGGGCGGCCGTGCGCCGTATCGAGTACGTGGGTAGTGAGCTTTCCCATTCGTTGTTCCCTGTGTGAATGCGAGGTTCGGCGGCGACTCGATCCATTGACTGTGCGGCGGATCGAGGCTCCACGTCACGTGGCTACATACCCGTCGGCGAGATTGAAGCGAGCGCCGTGCAGGCATTGTAAAAAGGTTCCCCACGCAAATACGGGCGCGATATCAAAGATAATGCGCCGCGCATGAGCGGCTGTCGACGGCACGCCGGATACGGCTTCGAGCGAGGGTTCCGGCCGCCCGGCGGGGCGTCGCGCGGCGTACCATATCGAATCCCTGAAGGGCGGTATTCCGGATCGCGCATTGTGCGCGGCGCGCGCTTGGGCGATCCTCCCGCCGTGCGCATCGGCCCGTGGCCGGCGCGTACCCCGAAGACGGCGAGCACGCCGGGTAACCGGGCCAGGGCGTTCGAACGGACGCAGGCACCGGGGCGTGCCGCGATTCAGCGTTCGAACGGCTGTGTGACCGCTTCCAGGACAGCCCCTGGAGGCTGACCGACGCGGAGAACGCATGAATCTCGAGCAGCACGCTGGCGCACGCGCGCCGAACTCCTCTTCATCCCGCCCGACGACCCTGCTGGTCAAGCACGCCGACGTGCTCGTGACCATGGACGACACGCGCCGCGAGCTGCGCGACGCGGGGCTCTACATCGAAGACAACCGGATCGTCGCGGTCGGCCCGAGCGCCGAGCTGCCCGACACGGCCGACGAAGTGCTCGACCTGCGCGGCCACCTCGTGATCCCGGGGCTCGTGAACACGCACCACCACATGTATCAGAGCCTCACGCGCGCGGTGCCGGCCGCGCAGAACGCCGAGCTGTTCGGCTGGCTCACGAACCTGTACCGGATCTGGGCGCATCTCACGCCCGAGATGATCGAGGTGTCGACGCTCACCGCGATGGCCGAGCTGCTGCAGTCGGGCTGCACGACGTCGAGCGACCATCTGTACATCTACCCGAACGGCAGCCGGCTCGACGACAGCATCGGCGCCGCGCAGCGGATCGGCATGCGCTTTCACGCGAGCCGCGGCGCGATGAGTGTCGGCCAGCGCGACGGCGGGCTGCCGCCCGATTCGGTCGTCGAGCGCGAACCCGACATCCTGCGCGACACGCAGCGCCTGATCGAGACCTATCACGACGAAGGCCGCTACGCGATGCTGCGCATGGTGGTCGCGCCGTGCTCGCCGTTCTCGGTGAGCCGCGAGCTGATGCGCGACGCGGCCGTGCTCGCGCGCGAGTACGGCGTGTCGCTGCACACGCACCTTGCGGAGAACGTCAACGATATCGCGTACAGCCGCGAGAAGTTCGGGATGACGCCCGCCGAATACGCGGAAGATCTCGGCTGGGTCGGCCACGACGTGTGGCATGCGCACTGCGTGCAGCTCGACGATGCGGGCATCGGTCTGTTCGCGCGTACCGGCACGGGTGTCGCGCACTGCCCCTGTTCGAACATGCGGTTGGCGTCCGGTATCGCGCCGGTGAAGAAGATGCGGCTCGCGGGCGTGCCGGTTGGCCTCGGCGTCGACGGCTCCGCGTCGAACGACGGCGCGCAGATGGTGGCGGAAGTGCGCCAGGCGCTGCTGCTGCAGCGGGTCGGCTTCGGGCCCGACGCGATGACCGCGCGCGAAGCGCTCGAAATCGCGACGCTCGGCGGCGCGAAGGTGCTGAACCGCGACGACATCGGTGCGCTGAAACCCGGCATGGCCGCGGACTTCGCCGCGTTCGACCTGCGTCAGCCGCTGTTCGCGGGCGCGCTGCACGATCCGGTCGCGGCGCTCGTGTTCTGCGCGCCGTCGCAGACGGCGTACACGGTGGTGAACGGCAAGGTGGTGGTGCGGGAAGGGCGGCTCGCGACGCTCGATCTGCCGCCCGTGATCGAGCGTCACAACGCGCTGGCGCACGCACTCGTCGACGCATCGCGCTGAAGCCATGTTGAAGCCGTGCGGCCGCCGCGTTGGCGGGCGTGCCGCCGGCCATCGCCGCACCGCGCCGTGACGGCGCGGGCGGCGTGAGCCGCTACGCCTCGATCAGCGTGCGGGTGGCTTCGGCGACGAGGCTGCGCAGCCAGCGCACTTCGTCGGAGTAATGGCAGCGCTCGTGCCACAGCTGGTAGTACTGCATCGGCGGGAAGTCGAGCGGTGCGGGCACGACCGACAGCGGCAGGAACTTCGCGTAGTGATCGGCGAACAGCCGCGTGGTCGTGAAGATCAGGTCCGACTTCACGAGCACGTAAGGCGCGAGGTTGAAGTACGGCAGCGTGACGACCACATGACGCTTGAGCCGCTCGCGCGCGAGATGCACGTCGATCGCGCCGCGCTGGCCGACCGAATACGGCGTCGGCGCGAGATGCGGCGCGTTCAGGTACTGGTCGAGCGTGAGCCCGCCGCGCTTCGCGAACGGGTGCGTGTTGCTCATCAGGCAGACGATTTCATCGACGAACAGGTTCGACAGGTGCAGTTGCTCGGGCGGCTCGGGCCAGTTGCCCACGACGATGTCGAGCTTGCCGTCTTCCAGCGCGAGCTCGTAGTCGAACGCGGGGCCGAGCGAGTGGAACTCGAGCGTCGCGTTCGGCGCGGCCAGCCGAAAGCGTTCGACGACGGTCGGCACGAACAGCACGTTCAGGTAGTCGGGGCAGCCGATCCGGTAGCAGCGGATCGACGTGGCCGGGTCGAAATTGTGCTGCTGGAACTTGATGCGCTCGATTTCACGCAGCGCGTTCTGCACAGGCTCGAGCAGGCGCAGCCCGTATTCGGTCGGCACCATGCCGGATTTGCCGCGCACCAGCAGCGGATCGCCGGTGATGTCGCGCAGGCGCCGCAGCGCGGCGCTGATCGCCGGTTGCGACTGGTTCAGTTTGACGGCCGCGCGCGTGACGCTGCGCTCCATCAACAAGGTGTGCAAGACGCGCAAGAGGTACGTGTCGATCGCCTCGCGTTGCTGACTCATGTTATCTCCGGTTTATATGGCTGGGCTGATCGAGGGGTCGGTGGGGTATATCGTTTTTAATATGAACGAAAATCAGCGTCAAGGGATGGATACCCGCAGGCATCCGCCGGCCGGGCCGCGACAGGGGGCCTGAACGGGGAAAGACGGGGGCGTGGCGCCGCGCGGATCCGAATCGCGCGGACCGGATCGCGGCGCGGCGGGCGAGGCGGCGGGTGCGTCAGTCGTCGATGCGCATGCCGACCTTCAGCGTGACTTGCCAGTGCACGACCTGATCGCCTTCGATGTGGCCGCGCGTTTCGGTCACCTGGAACCAGTGCAGGTTGTGCAACGTCTTGCCGGCTTTCGAGATCGCGTTGCGGATCGCGTCGTCGCTCGATTGCCGCGACGAACCGGTCAGCTCGATCATCTTGTACACGTGGTCGCTCATGATGCGCTCCCTGGGACGTTCGTATGGTGGGCCGGTGCAAGGCGCGGTCCCGCAACGGTCCCGCAACGGTGCCGTGCATGCCCGGCTTCTTGAGTGATAGGTATGATGGGCGGCAAGTGCAACCCATATCGGAGACGAGGAACATCGTGGAAGTCGGATTTTGCGGACCGGGATTGATGGGCGCGCCGATGATTCGGCATCTGCTGGCGGCCGGGCATCGCGTCAGCGTGTGGAATCGCTCGCGCGACAAGGCCGACGCGCTGGTGAAGGACGGCGCGCAGGTGGTCGGCACGCCGCGCGAGCTGGCCGAGCGCGTCGATACGGTATTCGTGTGCGTGCTCGACGGCCGTGCGGTCGGCGACGTCGTGTTCGGCGAGCACGGGCTGCTTTCCGGTGACGCGGGCGCGCGCCGCCTGCTGCGCATCGTCGATCATTCGAGCATTCCGCCGGCCGCCACGCGCGACTACGCGACGCGCGCGGCCGCACTGGGAGTCGGCTGGGTCGATGCGCCGGTGTCCGGCGGCGTGCCGGGCGCGCAGGCCGGCACGCTCGCGGTGATGGCGGGCGGCCGCGCGGCGGATCTCGACGCGGTGCGCCCGCTGATCGATACGTATGCGTCGCGCATCACCCACATGGGCGACGCAGGCGCGGGCCAGACGGCGAAGCTGTGCAACCAGGCGATCGTCACCGCGACGGTCACCGCGATCGCCGAGGCGGTCGGCCTGGCGCAGGCGAGCGGCATCGACGCCGCGCGCCTGGCCGAGGCGCTGGCCGGCGGCTGGGCCGATTCGGTGCTGCTGCAGACGTTCGTGCCGCGCATGACGTCGGGCGGTCATCCACCGATCGGCGCGCTCGGTACGTTCCAGAAGGATGTCGATGCAATCGCGGACGCCGCGCGCGATACGGGCGCGGTGATGCCCGTGTCGGCCACCGTGCAGCAGGTGCTGAGGCTCGGCGCCGCGCAGGGGCTCGCCGGCGCCGATTTCGCCGCGTTCGTCGACATCGTGCGGCCGAACAACGGCCGTCGGCAGGCGTCGTGACGGGCAAGCGGGGCGCGTGAATGACAAATGGGCCGCCCGGAGGCGGCCCATCGAAGGGCTGGCGGATCAGCCGAGCGAGCGGGGTGTCGTGTCGCCGGCGTTCTGGCGGCCGAGGCCGCCGCGCAGGCTCGCTTTCGTGCCTGCACCAAACTCGGGCAGGATGCGCGCCCGCGCACGGCTCGCGAAGACGAGGAAGCCGAAGCCGTTCGCTTCGTACCAGTATCCGCCGTTTTCGAGGCCGTCGAGCGGCTGCTCGAGTGCGTTGGCGATCGATTCGATGCAGCGCTTGCGCAGCTCGGCGATGGCCGGATAGGGCGGCTGCGCGCCGCGGACGCTGCACAGGAGCACGTCGAGGCCGGGCAGCACGTGCGCATAGAGGACGGGTTCGTCCTGCGCGCGGGCGCGGGCAATCTTGGTGTCGAGTTGGGCAAACGGTTTCGAGTGGCGCAAGACCGCGAGGAATGACTCCTGGCCGTCCTGCTGCGCACGCCGACGTTTTTTCGGGAAGGACATAAACACTCGCCTCAAAAACAATTGCAAGAAATGCGGCACTTTCATGCGACCCACTCCCGGCTATGTACGCCGCATGTCGATCCTTTATAGCACACGAAAATGCTGCATTCGTGCAGTACGACGATCAATGTCTCCCGTCGACCTGCTCGCCATGATCGACACAGCCAGCGTCTTGGCGCCCGTACTGTCGTTTAGTCTCCATCATAGACCTGCTTTTCCCGCGCGTGCATTCGCTCGTCACAAAAAAATGAGATGGGCCGCATGCGGCGGTGCATCGCGTGCGCAATAAAAAGGCCCGCTCGAGGCGGGCCTGGCTGGCGCGACGCGGCGATCAGCGCTGCTTGAGCGAATCGCGGATCTCGCGCAGCAGCACGATGTCTTCCGGCGTCGCGGCCGGCGCGGCTTCGTCCGGCTTGCGCAGCTTGTTGATGAATTTCACCATCAGGAAAATGATGAACGCGAGGATCACGAAATTGATCGCCACGGTAATGAACGAGCCATAGCCGAATGCGGCGACGCCCGCGGCCTGCAGGTCCTTGAACGAATCGGGATTACCCTTGAACGACGGGGGGATGGTGCCGAGCAGAACGAACTTGTTCGAGAAATCCAGACCGCCGGTCGCCACGCCGATGACCGGCATGATGAGGTCTTTCACGACCGAGTCGACGATCTTCGAGAACGCGCCGCCGATGATCACGCCGACGGCGAGATCCATCACGTTGCCCTTGACGGCGAACTCCTTGAATTCCTTGATGATGCTCATGAGCGGCTTTCTCCTGGTTGGGGGCGAGGGAGGCGTGCCGCGACGCGCAGGATTGCTTTGCGTCGAATGAAGGTCGGAGGCACGCCGATGGCCGCATGATAGCGAACGCACCCCATTGCCGGTAGTCCATCTTGAAATGATTGACAAATCCGCGCGTCGGCGCGACCGGCCATGCAGCAGGGCCTGGCGTGCGCGCACCGGGTGTCGACACGCACGTCGACGCCCGGTGCGCGGGTGTTCAGGTGTTGTCGTCGGTCCAGCCGTCGTCGTTGCTGCCGAGGTCCATCCCGCCGCCGCCGCCGCCGCCGCTGCTACCGTCGCTCCAGTTCGAATCGTCGCCGCGGCCGAGATCGAAGCCCGGGTCGGCTTCCTGCCGGCGGCGCTCGCCGTCGACGATCACGTCGCGTTCGACCACGCGTTCGCGGCCGCCGGACATCGCTTCGCCGAGCAGCACGCCGGTCAGCAGGCCGCCCATCCCGCCGCCGAAACCGCCGCCTTGCTGGATCACGACGGGCGGCTGCTGTTGCGGATAGGGTTGTTGCGGCGGGTAGGGCTGTTGCTGATACGGCTGGCCCTGGGCGCCCGTCATGCGGTCGGCTTCCTGCGCGTACACGGAGCCGCTGCCGTTCGCCGGCGCCGCGGGCTGCGCGGCCGGGTCGGGGCGGCCTTCGACGCGTGCCTTCACGCTGGCGTGACGCTGTTCGAGTTCGTCGACGCGATACGGCGGCACCGGATTCTTGCCGTTCGACAGCGTCTCGACGAGCGTGCGCGCGTCGTTCTCGATCGCTTCGAGTTCGCCGGTCAGCGCCGCGGCGCCGGGCGCCGTCGACAGTTTCGCATCGAGCTTCAGCGGCCGGATGTCGTTCAGCACGTCGGTCGCGCGCTTGAGCTGCGTGCGGCGTTCGTCGTCGGCGCGGCCGTTGTCGGCCGTGCGCGCGCGCCGGAGCGTCCAGCGCAGCACCAGCGCGATCACGGCGACGATCAGCCCGAGGCCGATCCACATGCCGGTCGACGGGCCGTGCTTTTCCGCCGGCGCGACGGCGGGGGCGAGCCCCGGCTGCAGCGTGCCGGCCTGCGTGGCCGACGGCGTGTTGCCGCTCACGCGCGCGGCGTCGGCGCGAATGCGCGACTCCGTCTGCGCGAAATGCGACGCGTCGGTGAAGCGCAGCTGCGGATCGAGCGATTTCGCGCGCTGCAGTTGCGCGAGCGCGTCGGACGCGCGGCCTTCGCGGTCCAGCACCTGCGCATACAGGTAGCGCGCGTGCGCGTTGTTCGGATGGGCGTCGATGACTTGCGACAGCTGCGTGTCGGCGCGTTGCCAGTCGCGCTGCGCGATCGATTGCTCGACCTGCTGCAGCGACGGGACCGCAAACGCGGCGGACGACAGCAACATCAGCGAGAGGCCGAGTGCGGCGAGGGATTTCTTCATGGTCGAACCGGGCGCAGGCGCCCGTCTCCTGACGATCGGTTCGCGCCGCGCACCCGGGCCGGGGCGCGGCGCGGTTGCCCGCGCGGCGGTTACTGCGCGGGCGTATCGAGCTGCTTCTTCAGCGCGGCGAGGCGATCCTCGACCGACGGGCCCTTGTTCAACGCCGCGAGCTTGTCGTCGAGCGCCTTGCCGCTCGACGCATCGGCCGAATTGATGCGCGCATCCGAGCGTGCGTTCTGCAGCGCGACCTTGTCCTCGAGCTTCTGGAAGTCCTCTGACAGGTTCTTGCCGCCGATACCGCCCAGCGCGCTGGCGGCCACGTCCTTCGCCTGCGCGATTTCCTGCTTGGCCTGCAGGATGTTCGAGCGCGCATTCAGGTCGTTGCGGCGCTGACGCATGTCGGCGATCTGCCCCTTCAGCTTCTCGACCGACGGCTCGAGCGTCGTCAGCTCGGCCGCGAGCGCATCGCGCTCGGCTTCCGCGTTCGACTGGGCGGCGAGCGCCTCGCGGGCGAGCGCTTCGTCGCCGCCCTGCAGCGCGCGCTTCGCGCCGTCCTCGTACTTCTTCACCTTGTCGTCGGCCGCATCGCGCTTGCTGCGTTGGGTCGCGACCTGTGCCTCGATCTCGATCAGCGAATTCTCGGCACGGCCGATGCTGTCGTCGAGCTCCCGCACGATCTGCCGTGCGTCGCGCGACGGATCCTGTACCGAATCGGCCGCATCGTTCAGCAGGCCTTTGATCGTGCGCGAAATAGAGTCGAAAAGCGACATGAAATCCTCCGTGGTTGAAAGGCGCCGCGTGACCGCGGCAGTGCCCGCCGCGAGCCGATTCCGACCCGCGTGAGCCGGCGGATATTACACCACCGGTTCACTTAAATACGGCTTAAACGCGCGAGTTCAAGCGGCTCGCGCATCGGGACGCCCAACCTTTCGCCGCTGAAAGAAATTCGCCCGCGCGTGCCGTGTTGCGTGTCCATCATAGGCCGAGGATGCCGACAATACGTTCCGGAAATCACGGCATTGCGGGAATTTTTACAAAAAATCGCGAAGGCCCCCGATCGATTTCATTAAAATGCGCTGTCACGTCGCGGGAACGGATCGCCGCGCGGCGGGGTCTGTCGACGTGACAGCCGCATCTCGATGCACCCACTCTGATTCATCCGCTTGCATTTCCGCATGCGTCCGAGGGCGCGATGTACGCCCGCCATTCCGACATGCCAATTATCAAACGACCGCCTTCTTCTTCCGACAGGAACGAACCCCACTACACGCTGCGCCGTTCGCCGTCCGGAGCCTATTACCCCGATGACGACGATCACGACGACGGCCGCCGCGCGCAGCAGCGCAGCGGAGGTGGCGGAGGGCGCCGCCGCACGTTCGGCTCGCGCGTCGCGCTGTGGTTCGTCGGCCTGTTCGCGACACTGGCGGTCGTCGGCGCGCTGATCGTCGGTTACGCGCTGGTCGTGATGGCGCCGCAACTGCCGTCGCTCGATGCGCTGACCAACTACCAGCCGAAGGTGCCGCTGCGCGTGTTCACCGCCGATCACGTGCTGATCGGCGAGTTCGGCGAGGAGCGCCGCAGCCTCGTGCGCTTCCAGGACATCCCCGACGTGATGAAGAAGGCCGTGCTCGCGATCGAGGACTACCGCTTCTACGAGCACGGCGGCGTCGATTTCCTCGGCATCCTGCGCGCGGGCGTGGCCGACCTGATGCACGGCGGCGCGCGCCAGGGCGCGAGCACGATCACGATGCAGGTCGCGCGCAACTTCTTCCTGTCGAGCGAGAAGACCTACACGCGCAAGATCTACGAAATGCTGCTCGCGTACAAGATCGAGAAGGCCCTGACGAAGGACCAGATCCTCGAGCTGTACATGAACCAGATCTATCTCGGCCAGCGCTCGTACGGCTTCGCGGCCGCGGCGCGCGTGTATTTCGGCAAGGACCTGAAGGACATCACGCTCGCGGAAGCGGCGATGCTCGCGGGGCTGCCGAAGGCGCCGTCCGCGTACAACCCGGTCGTCAATCCGAAGCGCGCGAAGGTGCGTCAGGAATACATCCTGAAGCGCATGCTCGACATCGGCTACATCACGCAGCCGCAGTACGACGAAGCGATCAAGGAAGAGATTCACGTGCGCACGCCGGGCAACCAGTACGCGGTGCACGGCGAGTACGTCGCCGAAATGGTGCGGCAGATGATGTACCAGCAATACAAGGACGAAACCTACACGCGCGGCCTGACCGTCACGACGACGATCAACTCGGCCGACCAGGAAGCCGCGTATCAGGCCGTGCGTCGCGGCATTCTCGACTACGAGCGCCGTCACGGCTATCGCGGCCCCGAAGCGTCGATCAACCTGCCGGCGGCCGGCGACGAGCGCGACGAGGCGATCGACGACGCGCTCGCCGATCATCCGGACAACGGCGACCTGCAGTCGGCGGTCGTGCTGTCGGCATCGCCGAACGCGGTCGAGGTGCAGTTCGTCGGCGGGGCGACCACGACGATCGGGCCGGCCGGGCTGCGCTTCGTGTCGGCCGCGCTGGGGCCGCGCGCGAACAACACGCTGCGCATCAAGCCGGGCTCGGTCGTGCGCGTGCTGAAGGACGGCAAGACGGGCTGGCAGGTCGTGCAGTTGCCGCAGGTCGAAGGCGCGCTCGTCGCGATCGCGCCGCAGGATGGCGCGATCCGCTCGCTCGTCGGCGGTTTCGACTTCAACAAGAGCAAGTTCAACCACGTGACGCAGGCATGGCGGCAGCCGGGCTCCTCGTTCAAGCCGTTCATCTACTCGGCGTCGCTCGACAAGGGGCTGGGGCCGGCGACGATGATCAACGACGCGCCGCTGTACTTCCCGCCGAGCGTGCCGGGCGGCACCGCATGGGAGCCGAAGGACGACGACCAGCCGGACGGCCCGATGACGATGCGCACCGGCCTGCAGCGTTCGAAGAACCTGGTATCGATCCGGATCCTCGCGTCGATCGGCACGCAGTATGCGCAGCAGTACGTGACGCAGCGCTTCGGCTTCGATCCGGCGAAGACGCCGCCTTACCTGCCGATGGCGCTCGGCGCGGGCCTCGTGACGCCGCTGCAGCTCGCGACCGGCTATGCGGTGTTCGCGAACGGCGGTTACAAGGTCGATCCGTACCTGATCGCCGAAGTCGACGACGCGCGCGGCCAGGCGTTGCAGAAGTCGCAGCCGGTGGTCGCGGGCGGCACGGCGCCGCGCACGATCGAAGGCCGCAACGCGTATGTGATGAACAGCCTGCTGCATTCGGTCGCGACGGCCGGCACGGGCGCGGGCACCAACGCGCTGGGCCGCAACGACCTGCAAGGCAAGACGGGTACCACGAACGACGCGAAGGACGGCTGGTTCGCCGGCTATCAGCAATCGCTCGTCGCGGTCGCGTGGATGGGCTTCGACCAGCCGAAGAGCCTCGGTAGCCGCGAATTCGGCGCGCAGCTCGCGTTGCCGATCTGGGTGAACTACATGCGCACCGCGCTGAACGGCGTGCCCGAGCAGCAGATGCCGATGCCGGACGGCCTGACCTCGATCGACGGCGAGCTGTACTACGCCGATCGCACGCCGGGCAACGGCTTCGTCGCGAACGTCGACATCAACCCGGCCGAGAACGCGATCAGCGCGAACGACGCACTCGGCTCGGCCGGCGCGGCAGGGCTGGCGCCGCCGCCCGTCACGCCGCAGGAGAAGCAGCAGATCATGGACATGTTCGAGAACAAGTAAGCGGTACGCTGTTCTTCACCCATGCGACGGGCGCCTTCGGGCGCCCGTTTTTTTTTGCACGCGGCAGGCAGCGGAAGACGGTGAATCAGAACGACGCGCAGGCCGGCACGACGGTCATGCCGACCGATTGCTGGTGAAACCGCTGGACGTACGCTTGCCGGATCGCAGCGAGCCGTGCGCGCGTGTCGGCCGTGTCGTCGGCAATGATACGGATCACGAAGCTGTCTTCGCGCGTGACCGCGCCGGTCGTGCGATCGCGCCATTGGCCGTGCGTGTCCCAGTAGGTGAGGCCGTCGGGAAACCGCGGCGTGACCGTGTCGGCGAGGAAGGCCGCGCGTTCGGCATCGGTGACGGGGCCGCGCCCCGCGATGTCGCGACCGAACAGCAGGTCGGCCTGCAACATGCGGCTTTCGCCCGGTTGCGTGCAGGACACAGGTTGCGCGTTCGATGTGAACGAGGGCGGCGCGGCGCAACCGGCGAGCAGTGCGAGCGCCGCCGCGCATGCGGCCAGCCGCCGCATCTGCCCATTTCGCGTCGATCGACCTTCGCGCGCGCAAAACGCTGCGCGCTCAACCACTTGCGTACGTGTCCGGCGGGTTATCAACAGGGCTGTCAACATAATCTGGGGATAACCCTAGGGTGGTCCGTCGACGCCCGGTGCGGGTCAGTGCTGCAATTTCGCGTGCGCGAGATGCATGCCGAGCGTGGCGGGGTCGGTATTCGTGCCCGACAGCAGCACGCCGACGCGCTTGCCCTGCAGCGTTTCGCGCAGCGGGCCGAGCAGCGCGGCGAGCGCGGCCGCACACGCCGGTTCGACCGACAGCTTCAGATGCGAGAACAGGAACAGCATCGCGGCACGCAGCGCGTCGTCGGACACGGTCACGATGCGATCGACGTGGCGCCGGCACAGCTGGTAGCTGTATTCCTCGGTATGCGGCGCCATCAGCGAATCCGCGATCGTCTGCATCGCGCTCATCTTGATCGTGTGATTGGCCGCGAAACTGCGGCTCATTGCGTCGGCGCCTTCCGGCTCGACGCCGTACACGTGCACGCGCGGATTCGCGAGCCGCAGGGCGGTCGCCATGCCGGCCGCGAGGCCGCCGCCGCCGATCGGCACGATCACCGCGTCGAGATCCGGCGTCTGCGTCGCCCATTCGTAGCCGAGCGTCGCGGTGCCGAGGATCGTGTGATAGCCGTTGAACGGATGAATGAAGAAGCGGCCTTCCTCGGCCTCGATGCGCCGCACGAGATCGAACGCCTGCGACGCGCTGCCCGCCAGCACGACTTCCGCACGGTACTGCTTGCACTGCGCGATGCGCGTCGGGCTCGCGGTATGGAACATCACGACCTTCGCGCTGCTGCCGAGCCGCATCGCCGCATACGCGACGGCCGCCGCGTGATTGCCGGCCGACACGCAGGTGACGCCGGCGTTCTTGCGGCCTTCGTCGAGCGCGAGCAGGTGCGTGAACGCGCCGCGCGCCTTGAAGCTGCCGCTCGCCTGCAGCAGTTCGAACTTGAAGTTGACGTGCGTGCCTTCGAGGGAAGGCAGATCGGCGCGCTCGAACACGGGCGTGCGCGCGACCCAGGGCGACAACGCGAAATGCTGCGCGGCGATTTCGTCGAGCGTCGGAATCGGCTCGCCGTCGATCGTCGTATGGGCGGTGCCCTGTTGTTCAGTCGACATGACGTGGCGGGTAGCGGAGTGGGCCGGCCCGCACACGCGGGCCGGCGTGGCGGGAGGCAGTCAGTGCGCGTCGACCGACATGCTGCGGATGAACTTGCGCAGGAACTGCTCGCAGCCGGCGAGCTGCGCGAGCTCGACATATTCGTTCGGCTTGTGCGCCTGCTCGATGTTGCCGGGCCCGCACACGACGCTCGGGATGCCCGCGCGTTCGAACAGGCCGGCCTCGGTGCCGTACGCGACCTTGCGCTTGTCCTGGTCGGCCGTCAGCGCACGCACGAGCTGCGTGATCGCGGCCTGTTCGGTCGCGTCGAGGCCGGGCGCCGCGGCGATCTTCGAGAACTCGATCGCGGCGTTCGGATGTTCGCGAAGCATCTGCGGCAACAGCGTTTCCCGCGCATACGCTTCGATGCGCGTGAAGATCTGCTCGGGATCGAGCGTCGGCAGGTTGCGGAATTCGAAGTCGAACCGGCACTCGGCCGGCACCGTGTTGATCGCGTTGCCGCCCTGGATCGTGCTCGTTTGCGCGGTGGTGAACGGCACGTCGTACAGTTCGTCGAACGGGCCTTCGGCGCGAAAGCGCTCGGCGATGTCGCGGATGTGGCAGATGAGGCGCGCCGCATACTCGATCGCGTTGAGCCCCTTCGGCGTCAGCGACGAATGCGCCGCGTGGCCGCGCACGCAGCAGCGGTAGGCGTTGATGCCCTTGTGCGCGATGATCGGCCGCATGCTGGTCGGCTCGCCGACGATGCAGCCGGACGGCTGCACGCCACGCTTCACCAGATCGGCGATCATCAGCGGTGCGCCCGCGCAGCCGATTTCCTCGTCGTAGGACAGCGCGAAATGGATCGGCTTCGCGAGCTTCGTCGCCTGCATCTCGGGCAGCAGCGCGAGCGCCGTGCCGATGAAGCCTTTCATGTCGCAGGTGCCGCGGCCGTACAGGCGGCCGTCGCGGATTTCCGGCGCGAACGGATTGCTGTCCCACTGCTGGCCGTCGACCGGCACGACGTCGGTGTGGCCCGACAGCACGATGCCGCCGTTCGTCGAGCCGTCGTGCGCGGGCACGGTGGCAAACAGGTTCGCCCAGCCTTCGCGCGGATCGTGCGTGATCGTCGACGCGATGCCCTTCGCGGCGAGCGCGTCGCGCACCGTTTCGATCAGGCCGAGGTTCGGCACGCGGCTCGTCGTGTCCATCGACACGAGTTGCTTGACCCAGGGCAGGCTGACGAGCGATGCGTCGCCTTCGGTTGCGGCGGACGGCGCCGTCGCGTCGAGAGTGGACATGGCAAAACTCCGTCTGATGAATGGGAAATCATACTCAAAAACGCGCCGGCCCGCCTTCGTCGGGCGCGATGCGGTGCAGCAACGTCGCGCCCGTCAGGATCGCATCAACGGGCCGCGACGGCCGCTCCCTGTTTCGGGCCGAGCGCACGCAGCGTTTCCTTGATCGTCGACACGCGGATCGCGAGGTCGGGCGAGCGCGTCTCGATGCGCAGCTTGTCCTGGCCCGCGAGCTTGATGTGGCGATGCTTCTGCACCATCTCGATGATTCGCATCGGGTCGATCGGCGGATTCGGCTCGAACTGCAGCCCGATCGCGACCTCGCTCGCGTCGATCTTCACGATGCCGAGCGGCTTCGCGGCGATCCGCAGCCGGTGCGTCTCGACGAGCGCGTGCGCCTGCGGCGGCAGCTTGCCGAAGCGGTCGATCAGTTCCTCCTGGATGCCGTCGATCGCGTCGCCGTGCTCGCAGTTCGCGAGCCGCTTGTACAGCGACAGCCGCTCCTGTACGTCCGCGCAGTAGTCGGCCGGCAGGATCGCGGGCGCATGCAGGTTGATTTCGGTCGTCGCGGCGAGCGGGGCGGTGAGGTCGGGCTCCTTGCCGTTCTTCAGCGCCTTCACCGCGTCGTTCAGCATGTCCGTATAGAGCTGGAAGCCGATCTCGTGGATTTCGCCCGACTGCTTGTCGCCGAGCACTTCGCCGGTGCCGCGGATCTCGAGGTCGTGCATCGCGAGATAGAAGCCCGAGCCGAGTTCCTCCATCTGCTGGATCGCTTCCAGCCGGCGCTGCGCCTGCTTGGTCAGCGACTGCGGATCGTGGACCAGCAGGTACGCATAGGCCTGGTGGTGCGAGCGGCCGACGCGGCCGCGCAACTGGTGAAGCTGCGCGAGGCCGAACTTGTCCGCGCGGTGCATGATGATCGTGTTCGCGCTCGGCACGTCGATGCCGGTCTCGATGATGGTCGTGCACAGCAGCACGTTCGCGCGCTGCGCGACGAAATCGCGCATCACGCGTTCGAGTTCGCGTTCGTGCATCTGGCCGTGCGCGATCACGATGCGTGCCTCGGGCACGAGCGCCTCGAGCATCGCCTTGCGGTTCTCGATCGTCTCGACCTCGTTGTGCAGGAAGTACACCTGGCCGCCGCGCTTCAGCTCGCGCAGCATCGCCTCGCGGATCACGCTTTCTTCCTCGCGGCGCACGAAGGTCTTGATCGCGAGTCGCTTCTGCGGCGCGGTCGCGATCACCGAGAAATCGCGGAGCCCTTCGAGCGCCATCCCGAGCGTGCGCGGGATCGGCGTCGCGGTGAGCGTCAGCACGTCGACTTCCGCGCGCAGCGCCTTCAGCGCTTCCTTCTGGCGCACGCCGAAGCGGTGCTCCTCGTCGATGATCACGAGGCCGAGGCGCTTGAACTGCACGTCCGACGACAGCAGCTTGTGCGTGCCGATCACGATGTCGACCGTGCCTTCGTTGATCTGCGCGATCGCCGCGTTGATTTCCTTCGTGGTCTTGAAGCGCGACAGCTCGACGATCCGCACCGGCCAGTCCGCGAAGCGGTCGATGAAGGTCTGCGTGTGCTGCTCGGCGAGCAGCGTGGTCGGCGACAGCAGCGCGACCTGCTTGCCGCCCAGCACCGCGATGAACGCCGCGCGCAGCGCGACCTCGGTCTTGCCGAAGCCGACGTCGCCGCACACGAGGCGGTCCATCGGCTTGCCGCTCGTCATGTCGCCGATCACGGCCGCGATCGCCGCGGCCTGGTCGGGGGTTTCCTCGAAGCCGAAGCTTTCCGCGAATTTCACGTAGTCGCGCGGGTCGAGCGAGAACGCGTGGCCTTCGCGGGCCGCGCGGCGCGCGTACAGGTTCAGCAGCTCGGCGGCCGTATCGCGGATCTGCTGCGCGGCCTTGCGCTTCGCGCGCTCCCACTGGCCGGAGCCGAGCGCGTGCAGCGGCGCGCTGTCGGGATCGGCGCCGCTGTAGCGCGAGATCACGTGCAGTTGCGCGACGGGCACGTAGAGCTTGCTGTCGCCCGAGTATTCGAGATGCAGGAATTCGGTCTCGCCCTCGCCGAGATCCATCGACACCAGGCCCATGTAGCGGCCGATGCCGTGCTGCGCGTGGACGACCGGGTCGCCGACCTTCAGCTCCGACAGGTCGCGCACCATCGCGTCGACGTTGCTCGCCTGTTCCTGCCGGCGGCGGCCCGCGCGGCGGCCGAGTGCGCCGTACAGCTCGGTCTCGGTGACGATCGCATAGCCTTCGCCCGGCACCGCGAAGCCGCTCGCGAGCGGCGCGACGCCGAGCGCGAAGCGTTCGTCGCTCGCGAGCCAGCCCGCGAAGTGGTCGTTCGACGCGGGGCGCAGGTGGTGCTCGGCGAGCAGTTGCAGGATCGTCTCGCGGCGGCCGGCCGATTCGACGGTCAGCAGCACGCGCTTGCCCGACGCTTCGACGAACGTGCGCAGCGAGGCGAGCGGATCGTCGGCATGGCGGTCGACCGTGAGCTCGGGCAGCGCGGTCGCCCAGCCGCCGGCCGGCTGCGCGGGCAGCACGACGCGCGCGAACGGCTTCGCGAACGCGAAGAAATCCTCGTCGGACAGGAACAGCCGCCGCGGCTCGAGGATCGGCCGCTCGCGATCGTGCGCGAGGAACGCGTGACGCTGCTTCGTATCGGCCGTGAAGCGGCGGATCGATGCGTCGAGATCGCCGGTGAACACGAGATGCGCGTTCTGCGGCAGGTAGTGGAACAGCGTGGCCGTCTCGTCGAAGAACAGCGGCAGGTAATACTCGATGCCGGCCGACGGCACGCCGTTGCCGATGTCCTTGTAGATCGGCGCGCGGCTCGGGTCGCCTTCGAAGGTTTCGCGCCAGCGGCTGCGGAAGGCCGTGCGCGCGGCTTCGTCGAACGGGAACTCGCGGCCGGGCAGCAGGCGCACGTCGCGCACCGGGTAGAGGCTGCGCTGCGTGTCGGGATCGAACGCGCGGATCGAATCGACCTGGTCGTCGAACAGGTCGATCCGGTACGGCAGCGGCGAGCCCATCGGGTACAGGTCGATCAGCGAGCCGCGCACGCAGTATTCGCCGGGTCGCACGACCTGGCTCACGTGCTCGTAGCCGGCCAGCGTGAGCTGCGCCTTCAGCTTCGCCTCGTCGAGCCGCTCGCCCTGCGCGAACGCGAACGTGTACGCGGCCATGAACGAGGCCGGCGGCATCCGGTACAGCGCGGTGGTGGCGGGCACGAGCAGGATGTCGCAGCGGCCCTCGCCGAGGTCGTGCAGCGTCGCGAGCCGCTCGGACACGAGGTCCTGGTGCGGCGAGAAGGTGTCGTACGGCAGCGTTTCCCAGTCGGGCAGCAGGCGCACGCGCGCATCGGGCGAGAAATAGGGGATTTCCTGGGACAGCCGCTGCGCGTCGGCCGCGTTCGCGCAGATCACCGCGAGGAGCGGCACGTCCGGGCGGTTGTCGGCGAGATAACGGGCGATGGCGAGCGCATCGGCGGAGCCGTGCGCGCCGTCGAAGGCGAAACGCTGGCCGGGCTTGACGCGGGCAACGGGTGAAGCGGACGGGGTGGAAGCGTTATCTGGCATAGGGACGGCAGGGGTGGCGTGCACGGGCGCACGCGGTGCGCCGGTCGAGACGAAAGACCTATTATAAAATCCGCTTCTCGATTTCATCTTTCCGGCGTTTCCCCTTCGTGACTCCCCGACTTTTCGCCCTGATTCCCTGTGCCGGCACGGGCAGCCGTTCCGGCTCGGCCGTGCCGAAGCAATACCGCACGCTGGCCGGCCGCGCGCTGCTGCACTACACGCTCGCCGCGTTCGACGCGTGCAGCGAGTTCGCGCAGACGCTTGTCGTGCTCGCGCCCGACGATTCCCATTTCGACGCCCGCCGCTTCGCGGGCCTGCGCTTCGCGGTGCGCCGCTGCGGTGGCGGCTCGCGCCAGGCGTCGGTGCTGAACGGGCTGCTGGAGCTGGCCGAATTCGGCGCGACCGACCACGACTGGGTGCTCGTGCACGACGCCGCGCGCCCGGGCATCACGCCGGCGCTGATCCGCACGCTCGTCGCGACGCTGAAGGACGATCCGGTCGGCGGCATCGTCGCGCTGCCGGTGGCGGACACGCTCAAGCGCGTGCCGGCCGGCGGCGACGCGATCGCGCGCACGGAGTCGCGCGACGCGCTGTGGCAGGCGCAGACCCCGCAGATGTTCCGCATCGGCATGCTGCGCGACGCGATCCTGCAGGCGCAGCGCGAAGGGCACGACCTGACCGACGAAGCGAGCGCGATCGAATGGGCCGGCCACACGCCGCGCGTCGTGCAGGGCAGCCTGCGCAACTTCAAGGTCACGTACCCGGAAGATTTCGCGCTCGCGGAAGCGATTCTCGAGCGCCCCGCGAACGCTTCCTGACTTTCACCTCATCTCAAACCGGATTACGCATGGATTTCAGAATCGGACAAGGCTACGACGTGCACCAGCTCGTCGAGGGGCGCCCCCTCATCATCGGCGGCGTGACGATTCCGTACGAGCGCGGCCTGCTCGGCCACTCGGACGCGGACGTGCTGCTGCACGCGATCACCGACGCGCTGTTCGGTGCGGCCGCGCTGGGCGACATCGGCCGCCATTTCTCCGACACGGATGCGGCGTTCAAGGGCGCGGACAGCCGCGTGCTGCTGCGCGAGTGCGTCGCCCGCGTGAAAGCGGCCGGCTTCGCGATCCAGAACGTCGACAGCACCGTGATCGCGCAGGCGCCGAAGCTCGCACCGCATATCGACGGGATGCGCGCGAACATCGCGGCGGATCTCGGGCTGCCGCTCGATCGCGTGAACGTGAAGGCGAAGACCAACGAGAAGCTCGGCTATCTCGGCCGCGGCGAGGGTATCGAGGCACAGGCCGCCGCGCTGCTGGTGAGGCAGGGCGACTGACGTCCGGCCGTGGCGGCGTCCGGTTCGCGCTGCCCGCCGTGCCGCCGAAATGAAAAATGCCACGCGAATGCGTGGCATTTTCGTTGGCAGCCGGCGCGGCTCATGGCCGCGCGGCCGGATCGCTCATTCGCCTTCGGCGGCGATCACCTGCGCGGCGGCGTTGATCACCGACGCGATGCGACCGACGTCGCGCAGCTGCGTGACGGTCATCCCTTGCTCGTTCTTCAGCAGCGCATAGTGCGACTTCACGCAGAAGTGGCACTTGCCGACGATCGACGCGGCCAGCGCGTACATCTCGAACTTGCGCTTGTCGACGCCGCCGTGCGTCGCATACGCGCCCATCCGCAATTCGGCGCGCTGCGTCTTCAGGTCGGCGTCGTCGGCCATCTCGACATACGGATACCAGGTGTTGTTCATCCCCATCAGCGCGGCCGCCGTCAGCACGGCGTTCGTCTCCTCGGGCGACAGCACGCCGGCTTCGCGGATCGTCTTGACCAGCACCGTGCTCTTCGCCGCGATGGCCGCCGCCAGCGCCACGCCGACCGCGTCGGTGCCTTCGAGCGACGAGCGCGAGATCGTGCCGTCGAGATTCAGGCGAATGTCCTTCGCGTAGTCGGGGATACGTGCCTTAATCGAGTCGATGAATTCCATTGATATCTCCTATGGGTTGGCCGTTAAAAAAGCCCGCAGGCAGGACGTGCGCCGCGGGCTTCGTGCATCGATGCGCTTACAGCGTTGCGCCGCCGACTGCACGGTTGCACGGGCACAGTTCGTCCGTTTGCAGGCCGTCCAGAATGCGCAGGACTTCTTCCGGGCTGCGGCCGACGTTCAGGTTGTTCACCGAAACGTGCTGGATCGTGTTGTCCGGATCGACGATGAACGTTGCACGCAGGGCCACGCCGGCTTCCTTGTCGCGCACGCCGAGCTGGTCGATCAGCTCGCCCTTGACGTCGCCGAACGAGTAGTGGTTCAGCTTGTCGAGGTCCTTGTGCTCACGGCGCCATGCGAGCTTGACGAATTCGTTGTCCGAGCTGCCGCCGAGCAGGACGGCGTCGCGCTCTTCGAACTGCTTCGTGAGCTTCGCGAACTCGACGATTTCCGTCGGGCACACGAACGTGAAATCCTTCGGATAGAAGTAGATGATCTTCCACTTGCCCGGGAACGACGCTTCGGTGACGGTCTCGAACGCCGACTGGCCGTTTTCCTCGTGATTATTGAAGCCCGGCTTCGCGGCTACGACGGTGAAAGCTTCGAGTTTATCGCCCACGGTTTTCATGCGGATACTCCTGTGTGAGTTGGGAAGAAGACTGAGTCAAACTACCTCGGTGCTGCAACGATGATGTGACAGCATGGGTACGACTATAACACTATTAAAGTAGCGCTTCAATAGATTTTGACTAACGATCCTCATAGCTTTTGTCAACCGGATCGATAGTGTGACGCGCAAGATGCGTGCGCGAACGTGTCATGCGGTCGCACGCGCCTTGCCGGCGCCGGGGAATTCGAGCGTGACTTCGAGGCCGGCTTCCGGGTGGCGGTTGCGCAGGCGCAGCGCGCCGCGGTAGCGGCCGACGAGCCGCAGCACGATCGCCATTCCGAGGCCCGTGCCGTCCGCCTTGGTGCGCGCGGTGTCGACGCGATAGAACGGCCGCATCACGAGCGGCAGTTGATCCTCGGGGATGCCGGGGCCTTCGTCGCTTACCGACAGCTCGACGCGCGCATGCGACACGCGCGTCTCGAGCGTGATGCGCGAGATGCCGTCCTGCTTGCTCTGGCCGTACTTGCGCGCGTTCTCGACGAGGTTGCCGATCACGCGCCGCATGTCGGTCTCGTCGGCTTCGATGATCGCGCTCGGCGCGAGCCGCGTGCGGATCTCGACGCCGTCCTCGCCCGACACGCGCGCGGCGACGTCCTGCGCGACCGACGACAGGTCGACGGGCTCGGGCTTGCGCTGCGACGGGCGCGCATAGTCGATGAAGGCCGCGATGATGCGGTCCATCTGTTCGATGTCGTCGACCATCGCGTCCTTGGTCGCCTGGTCGGACGGGCTCATCTCGGTTTCGAGCCGCAGCCGCGCGAGCGGCGTGCGCAGGTCGTGCGAGATGCCCGCGAGCATCAGCGCGCGATCGGCCTCGAGCTGTTCGAGGTCGCGCACCATCTGGTTGAAGCTGCGGTTGGTATCGGCCGCGACGCCCATCCCGCGCTCGGGCAGCGGCTCGGGCGCCTGACCCGAACCGACCTGGCGCGCGGCGAGCGCGAGCCGCGAGAACGGCCGGTTCACGAGGCTCGTGATGAACGCGGAGCCGAACAGCGACAACGCGAGCGCGAACAGCCCCCAGCCGGCCCACTGCAGGCCCGTGACGTTGTCGAGCTGGTCGCGATCGAGTGCGACCCAGTAATCGTCGTCGTCGATCTTGAAGCTGATCCATACGCCGGGAATGTCGTTGACCGACTGCGCGATCACGGTATCGTCGCCGAGGCGGCTGCGGATATCGTGTTCGATCAGGCGGTTCAGCGATTCGTCGGGCTGCAGCTTGAACTTGTCGGTTTTCTCGCGCGGGTACACGCGCACGCCCTCGTTGCTCTCGAGATCCTGCAGCAGCGCGCGCCGCAAGTCGGGATCGGAATAGAGCAGGGCGGTGCGCGTAAGCTTCACGACCGCGACGAGCTGGAGCGCGACGCGCTGCGCACGCGGCTCGCGTTCGATCACGCGAAAGCTCTGGAACCACGCGGCGAGACTGACCGAGATCAGCAGCGCGATCAGCAGGAAGGTGCGCCAGAACAGCCCGCCGAACGCGAGCTGCAGAAGGCGCCGGTCGATACGCATGGGACGGGCCGTGGGCGGGGCGAAACCGGGAAGGAAAAAGCTCAGGCGGCGCCGTCCGGAATGAACACGTAGCCGAGACCCCAGACGGTCTGGATGAAGCGCGGGCTGCCCGGATCCGGTTCGATCAGCTTGCGCAGGCGCGAGATCTGCACGTCGAGGCTGCGGTCGAACACTTCGTATTCGCGGCCGCGTGCGAGCTCCATCAGCTTCTCACGCGACAGCGGCTGGCGCGGGTGACGCGCGAACACTTTCAGCACCGAGAATTCGCCGGTGGTCAGCGGAATTTCCTGGCCGGACTTGGTCAGCGTGCGCGTGGCGAGATTCAGCGAGAATTCGCCGAACTCGAACACCTCGGTGGTTTCCGACGGCGCACCCGGCAGTTCGGCCGGCGCCTGGCGGCGCAGCACCGCATGAATGCGCGCGACCAGTTCGCGGGGGTTGAACGGCTTCGGCAGGTAATCGTCGGCGCCCATCTCGAGGCCGACAATGCGATCGACATCCTCGCCCTTCGCGGTGAGCATGATGATCGGCGTGCGGTCGTTGCTGCCGCGCAGCCGGCGGCAGATCGACAGGCCGTCTTCGCCGGGCAGCATCAGGTCGAGCACGAGCAGGTCGAAACGCTCGCGTACCCAGAGCTTGTTCATCGCGGTTGCGTTTTCCGCGACATAGACGTTGAAACCCTGTTCGCCGAGATAGCGGCGCAGCAGGTCGCGCAGGCGGGGGTCGTCGTCGACAACGAGAATCTTCG
Organism: Burkholderia sp. BE12; assembly: GCF_002959955.1. NCBI lineage: Bacteria > Pseudomonadati > Pseudomonadota > Betaproteobacteria > Burkholderiales > Burkholderiaceae > Burkholderia > Burkholderia sp. BE12. The sequence continues at coordinate 250,358 of NZ_PREY01000008.1, forward strand.
AGGGGTTTTTCGTTTCCATGATCGGCATCTTATCGCGAATGGGAATTGGCGCACGGCCGCGTGTTTTCGTGCGTTACAGTCGGTTACAAAATTTACCCGTAGTGTCGCACCGAGTAAAGGCACGCTATAGAGATTCCTTTACTCGAAGCCGAAATTCGTTAGATACTCCCCAGCACTCCATCTTTCATCTTTGCACACCCGAATTCCGCAGGGTTTTTCAAGTACCAGAGGTAGCCGGTTGCCGCGTGACGAAGGGAACAAATCGACCAAAGAAGCGAGGACGGTCATGCGATCTGCCCGGATTGCACTGATGCTGACGATCGCACTTGCCGGTCCGTATGCGTCGAACCCCGCCTATGCGCAGCGCCCCGAGCAGGGCGCATCGTCGCGCAAGCTGCCGCGCGGCAAGGCGCCGCAGCCCGATCGCGCCGCCGACATGACGGTCCGTTCCGCCGTGCCTCCCGATCTCGAACAGCGCCGTCGCGACGGGCACATGACGCCCGAAGAGCGACACCTGTTGCGCCAGCACATCGAAGACGCCGTTCGCGAGTTGTACAAGCGCTGATCCGTGCCGTCGTTCGCCTTGCGCGGAAATCTCCGCGCGGAAAGAATTCGTAGCACTTTTTCCGTCAACTTTCGGCTGCCGAATGCCGTTGTACGGGCATCCGCACCGCCGGTGCGTTCCGGGAGTCCATGACGATGAAAGCGAACGCTGCCGCACCGGCGCCGTCGCCTGCCATGCAGTCGCCGCTCGATGCCGACGACGCGCTGTTTTTCCTCAGTCGCACCGGTTTCTCTCCCGCTCCCGCCGAGGTCGCGCGCATCGTCGGCATGACGCGTGCGCAGGTCGTGGCCGATACGCTCGGCAGCGCGCGACGCGAACCCGTCACGACGTGGCCCGACTGGCTCGCCGAGCCGCCGCCGACGCGTGCGCAGCGCCAGGCACTGACGCCCGAGATGCGGCGCGACGAGCAGCGCGAGCGCAATCGCCGCTACGACACGTTGCGTGCGGCCTGGGTCAACGAGATGGTCGCGACGCCGTCGCCGCTCACCGAGCGCATGACGCTGTTCTGGCACGGGCATTTCACGTCCGGGCAGGACAAGGTGTCTTATCCGCAGACGATGGCCGCGCAGAACGCGCTGTTTCGCCGCGAGGCGCTCGGCAACTTCGGCACGCTGCTGCACGCGGTCGCGAAGGATCCGGCGATGCTGCAGTATCTCGACGGCGCGAGCAATCGCAAGGGTCGTCCGAACGAGAATTTCGCGCGCGAGGTGATGGAGCTGTTCACGCTCGGCGAAGGGCATTACACGCAATACGACGTGACCGAGGCCGCGCGCGCGATGACGGGCTGGACGGTCGATCCCGACACGCTGCGCTTCGCGGTGCGGCCCGAATGGCACGATGCCGGCGACAAGACGATCCTCGGCGAAACCGGGCCGTTCGACGGCGACGGCTTTCTCGACATCCTGCTGAAGCGGCCGGGCACCGCGCGCTTCATCGCCGGCAAGCTGTGGCGCGAGTTCGTGTCCGATACGCCGGAGCCGCATGCGCTCGACGCGGTGGCCGAGCGGTTTCGCGCGAGCGGCTACGATATTCGCGCGGCGCTCGCCGCGCTGTGGTCGACCGACGCGTTCTGGGATCCGCGCAACCGCGGCGTGCTGGTCAAGTCGCCGGCGGAATTCGTGGTCGGGTCGGTGCGACTGTTCGACGTGGCGTACGGCGATCCGCAGATGCTCGCGAACACCGTGCGCACGCTCGGACAGAACCTGTTCTATCCGCCGAACGTGAAGGGCTGGCCGGGCGGCGCGCTGTGGATCAACAGCACCACGCTGCTGTCGCGCAAGCAGTTCGTCGAGCAGTTGTTCCGCGCGACCGAGACGGCCGGCATGCGCCCGCCGGCCCGTGGGATTCCGCCGTCGCCGAACGCGCATGCGCATGCGATGCCGGTGGCCAGCGCGGCGTCCGCCGCCGGCCAGCGCGGCATGCCCGCGAAGCCGGCGCGCGGCGGCTTGCGTTTCGACCTCGAGCGCTGGCTCGCCCAGTATCGTGCGCGGCCGCAGGCGATCGCGGGGTTATCGACCGAGCTGCAGTTGCAGCACGCGGTGCTGCAACTCTCGCCGGTCGCGGCGATCGACACGGATTCGACCGGCAGCGCGTATCTCGAGGCGCTGCTGATGGATCCGGCCTATCAACTGAAATGATCCGAACAACGACGAAGCGGGCGGCCGCCGCGGCAAAGGCGCCGGGCGGCGAACCAAAGGACGTGCGATGAACCGACGTGATTTTCTGACGCTGACGGGCGCCGCGGCGGCGGCCGGCGTGTCGATGTGGCAGGCGCCCGCGATGGCGGCCGCCGCGCCGCAGGCCGGGCGAAAGCCGGCGGCCGGGTATGCGAACGTGCTGATCCTCGTCGAGCTGAAGGGCGGCAACGACGGCCTCAACACGGTGGTGCCGTACGCGGACCCGCTGTACTACTCGTTCCGGCGCGGCATCGGCATCAAGCGCGAGCAGGTGCTGCAGCTCGACGCGCAGACGGGGCTGCACCCGTCGCTCGCGCCGCTGATGCCGCTGTGGCGCGACGGGCAGGTCGCGGTCGTGCAGGGTGTCGGCTATCCGCAGCCGAACCTGTCGCATTTCCGCTCGATCGAGATCTGGGACACCGCATCGCGCTCGGATCAGTACCTGCACGAAGGCTGGCTCACGCGCACGTTCGCGCAGGCGCCCGTGCCGCCCGGTTTCGCGGCGGACGGCGTCGTGCTCGGCAGCGCCGAGATGGGGCCGCTGTCGAATGGCGCGCGCGCGATCGCGCTCGTCAATCCCGCGCAGTTCATCCGTGCGGCCCGGCTCGCCGAGCCGTCGTCGCTGCGCGAGCAGAACCCGGCGCTCGCGCACATCATCGACGTCGAGAACGACATCGTGAAGGCGGCCGACCGGCTGCGCCCGCGCGGCGGCATGCGGGAATTCAGGACGGCGTTTCCGGCCGGTGCGTTCGGCACGTCGGTGAAGACCGCGATGCAGGTGCTGGCCGCGTGCGAAGCGTCCGGGCCCGGCGCGCAGGACGGTGTCGCGGTGCTGCGCCTGACGCTCAACGGCTTCGACACGCATCAGAACCAGCCGGGGCAGCACGCCGCGCTGCTCAAGCAGTTCGCGGAAGGGATGAGCGCGATGCGCGCAGCGCTGATCGAACTGGGGCGCTGGAACGAGACGCTCGTGATGACGTATGCGGAATTCGGGCGGCGCGTGCGCGAGAACCAGAGCAACGGCACCGATCACGGCACGGCCGCCCCGCATTTCGTGATGGGCGGCCGCGTGGCGGGCGGGCTGTACGGTGCGCCGCCGGCGCTCGGGCGGCTCGACGGCAACGGCAACCTGCCGGTCGCGGTCGATTTCCGCCAGCTTTACGCGACCGTGCTCGGGCCGTGGTGGGGGCTCGACGCGACGCGCGTGCTGCAGCAGCGTTTCGACACGCTGCCGCTGCTGAAGGCGTGATGCGCGCCGCTTAACGGCGGCGCGCGGCGCGCCACGCGATCCACAGCTTGCGGATCGGCGTCAGCGCGATGCGCTGGTGCAGCACCTGGTAGCCGTCGCGCGCGATTTCGTCGAGCAGCGCGCCGGCCAGCGCGATCTGCGCGCGCAGCGTGCGCTGCGCGCGGCGTTCGGCGGCGGGAATCGCCGCATCGGCTGCCGCGAGCGCGTCGCGCGCGCGGGTCGTCTGGAATTGCAGCAATTCGGTGAATGCCGGGCTGTAGCGGCGGTTCAGCAGATCGGCCGCGGTCACGTCGTAGCGCTGCAGTTCGTCGATCGGCAGATAGATGCGGCCGTGGCGCGCGTCGTTGCCGAGTTCCTGCACGAATTGCGCGAGCATCAGCGCGCGGCCGACGTCCGCGGCCCACGGTTGCGGGGCGGCCGGGTTCGCCGAACTGGCGCGGGCGACCAGCGACGCGAAGGTGCCGCCGACCTGCGCGATATAGCGCTGCAGGTTCGCGAAATCGAGGTAGCGCGCCTGTTCGAGGTCCATCCCGTAACCGTTGACGAGCGTGCGCAGCGCATCGGCCTCGACGGCGATCGCCGGGTGATGCTGTGCGAGCGCCTTCGTGACGGGGTGCGACGGTTGTCCGTCGGCCAGCGCCGCGAGTTCCTTGTGCCACCACGCGAGCTTCGTGTGCCCGATGGTCGGATCGCTGGTTTCCTTGACGGTTTCCTCGAGTTCGCGGCGCAGCGCGAACAGCGCGGTCAGGCGCGGCTGCGTGGCGAGCGGCGCCTGGCGCAGCGCGTAGTAGACGCTGGAACCTGCGGGGGCGGCCTTTTGCTGACAGTAGTCGTCGAAGTTCACGGGCTCAATCGGGTGGGGC